>JAISZZ010000020.1 GCA_031284385.1 Treponema sp. | reverse complement strand
GGCGTAAAATCGCTTACACTGATGAGTCATTTGGGCGATCCGGCAAAAGACGCGAAATCCGCGCGTGAAAAGGCGGAGAAGGCGGGCAAGAGTTTTGACGAGGCCGCCTTTATTCAGGGTAAATGCCGCATGAGGCCGGTTGCCGAATACTTGGCCAAAAAACTGGGGAAACCGGTTGTTTTCGCCGGTGAAGACGGATGTTACGGCAAAAAGGCTTTTATCGAAGCGCAGGGAGACGGCGCGGTAGTGATGCTTGAAAACACGCGCTTCCATAAAGAAGAAACGTCAAAAGACGGCGCGGAACGCGACAAGCTGGCAAAAGAACTGGCTTCTTACGGCGATGTCTTTGTAAACGATGCTTTTGGAACGGCGCACCGCGACCATGCCTCAACCGCGAGTATAGCGAAATTTGTGCCCGCTGCCGCCGGATTTTTGATGGAAAAAGAAGTGAATTACCTTGAACCTATTGTTACAACCCCCAAAAAGCCGCTTGTCGCTATAATAGGCGGTGCAAAAGTTTCGTCAAAGATTGCCGTGTTAAAAAGTTTGCTAAAAAATTCCAGTGCGTTGGTAATAGGCGGAGGCATGGCGTTCACATTCCTCAAAGCGCAGGGGCATAAAACAGGCAAATCACTTGTTGAAGACGACCAGATTGGCACGGCGAAAGATATTCTTGCCGCGGCGGACAAGGCCGGAGTCAAAATCGTGCTGCCTGTTGACCATCTTGCTGCGGATGCCTTTGAAGCCGGCGCAAAACCTGTTCCGGTGGACGGAATCGATTTGCCGGACAGCCTGATGGGTTTAGATGTTGGCCCGAAAACGGTGGAAATATACAAAAAAACGCTTGACGGAGCTAAAACTATAGTTTGGAATGGGCCTGTGGGCGTGTTTGAATTCAATGCATTCGCCAAAGGAACGGAAGAACTCGCAAAAATTGTGGCCGGTGCTACGGCGAAAGGCTGCATCACGGTTGTAGGAGGCGGAGATTCTGTCGCCGCTGTAAACAAATTCAATCTTGCGTCTAAAATGAGCCATGTTTCTACCGGCGGCGGCGCGTCACTGGAGCTTCTGGAAGGTAAAAAACTTCCCGGAATCGAAGTTTGCAGGGTGTAAACCTAATGAAATCATTTTCCTCTCCGATTTTTTTCTGTTTTATTACAATAACTGCGTCTTTGATGCCTTTGTTTTCACAAGAAAATGAATCGTTAGGGGAGGAGTCAATAGCGTGGCGGTATACCGCTATGGCGGAAACCGCGTTTCGGGAAAAGCGGTTTCCGCAGGCTGAGGCTCTACTGACACGCGCTTCCGACTACGCTTCCGTGTCGTCCGACATTTCCTACCTGCTTGCCGCCGTTAAACGGGAACTTGGAAGGCCGGTACGCGAGACGCTTACGGCGGCGAGGCTTGCCCTGGAGACAGACCGCTGGAAACTGT
The DNA here is from genome assembly GCA_031284385.1 of Treponema sp. The sequence continues at coordinate 19,833 of JAISZZ010000020.1, read as the reverse complement.
ACTCGCGACAGGATGCGTTGTACCTTGAGGTGGAAACGCTTATTCATCTTAGGATGTACAACGAAGCATTGAAAACGCTTTCCCTGCTTGATGAAAATGAACGCTCTGCTGAACTGCGGATTTTTGCTCTGCGTTATCTGGCCGGCAACGGTAATTTTGACTCCGCTGTGGTGGAGGCGTTTGAGCGTTATCCGCGTAATGCCGTGTTTCCCCGCATCCTGTTTCAGCGGGCGGCGGAACAAAATATACCGGATGAAAAGGAACGCGTTCTTGTTGATACCGCATTGAAACGATTGCCCGCATTGCTGAATGTTGACGGCGGCCTCATCCGGTATGCTGCGCCATTCATTAGCAACAAGGATGATGCCCGGCGGCTGCTCGCGTCATGGCGTTTAACTGCGCCGGCCGACCGGCGCAGTGCTGGTTTGCTCATCGAAGCTCTTCCTATATGCCTTGAAACCGGCCTTATAGACGAAGAAACGGCTATGAACGAGCTTTTCCACGTTTCAGTCCCGTCAGTGGAGAATCCACCGGAAATTGACCGCGGCGTTCTTGTTCAGGTATGGGAATTGTTGCGGACGGATGGGGCGCGTGAAACATTTCGTTCGCGGCTTGACTCTTTTTCCGGAGTCATTACCGGCGATGAGACTGGGGACGGCGTGATAGATTCATGGGCGGCTTACATCAACGGTGTTATCGTTTCATATATGCGGGACGCGGATCAGGACGGTTTGAGCGAAATAGCGATAATTTTTGATTCAGGCTGGCCGGCAAATGCCGAATTGTTGTACACGGGTGTCACGGAAACGTCTGGAAGCGGCAAAATCGCGCTTGTCTGGGAGAAATACCCCGCACTGTGCTATGCGGTTTTTGGTGATACGAAATTCTTTTTTCGTCCGGCGGAATTCAACTATCAACTGGTGAATTTTGAAATGTTGGGCGGAACCGGCGGGATTTGGCTTCCTGAAACCGGTACGCGGAACGGAACTTTTACAGGACACTTGACGCTTTCTTATGCGTACCAGATAGAGCGTCAGGGCATGGATTTTCCCGGAAGTATTGAACGAATCGAATGTGTGAACGGCATAATTTCTTCCGCGAAAGAGTATCTCGACGGGCGCGTGGTTTCGGAAACCGCTTATGAAAGCGGAATACCAATTTTTCAGCGTATAGACCTTGACCTTGATGGGAGGTTGGAAACCGTCCGGCGTTTTAAGCCGACGGCAAACGGCGGCGCGCCGTCTGCGGGCACCGCGTGGGTTTTTAACAAGGTTTTACCTTTTGAAATTGAAGTCGCAGAAAGCGATTGGGATGGCGATGGTCTGATTGAATACAGTGAAATCCGGTAAATCTTTTATTATAGTTTTTATAACCGTTATACTATCCTCTTGCATTTCCGCCGGTAACGCGGAACAGCGTCTAATGCCGCCGCGTTCCACACGGGATTTTCGTATCGAGCGTATTGAAGAGGCGGTGGATACGGAACCGGAGAAAGCCATACACCTTATCGGAATGTATGAGAGCGTTTATGGCAACTATCAGGACAGCGATGAAGACAGCGAAATATTCATCCGTAACGAGATAAACCTGCTGCGTGCACGAGCGATTGAGAATCTGATAGACAGGCAAGCCGCCGCCACGTCCGAAGGCCGCTGGGACGATGCCGTCTCTATCAGGCGATCGCTTTTGGCTCTTGGCATTGATAACGCATCCGGTGAGGACTTTAAGAACGGCGATTATCTTTTGGCGGAAGCGCTGGACTACTTGAGAAACGGCAATGACTTACCGGCTTTTTTGACGGCGGTTCGCGCCCACGAGCAGTACAAGGCCATCGATTCTGGAAACGCGATTGTGTTTCTGTTGCGGGCAGTCAAAGTGCGGCAGCGGCGTACCGCGGCATACTTTTTGGCAGTAGCGGACAGTTACAACGCATCCGTTCCTAAAGAAGCCCGTCAGTACGCGGAAGGACACGACAGTCCCGTTGATATGATTAAGGGCGTGGCGACCGTCCTTGTTGACCGCGGGATAAAAATCGAGAACGGACGCGGCTTCAACGACAGAGTGCTTGGCAGCGCGTTCTTTGTTGATGCGTCAGGTCTTCTTATAACTAACTATCATGTAATTTCAAGTGAGGTTGACCCGTCCTATGAGGGGTACTCTCGAATGTATATCAGGATGGGGGACGCGGCGAGCGCCCGCATACCGGCAAAAGTGATAGGCTGGGACAAGACGCTGGACCTCGCCTTGATAAAAACGGAATACAAAAGCGAATATATATTTTCCGTAGTTGACAGGGTAGTTCCCAAAGTCGGCGACACGGTTTTGGCGATAGGCTCGCCTGTCGGACTGGAAAAAACGGTTACGATGGGGATAGTATCCGCAACGGGGCGGCGTTTATTGCAGATAGGAGACGTGATTCAGATTGATGCCGCCGTTAATCATGGAAATTCTGGGGGGCCTGTCCTCGATATGGAAGGCCGGCTCGCGGGCATTGTTTTTGCCGGTATAGAGCAATTTCAGGGGCTTAACTTTGCGGTTCCGGCGGAACGGCTTGCTGCCGCGCTGCCCGCCATGATACACGGTGGCAAGGCTAAACGCCCGTGGCTAGGCTTCACTCTCGCGGATACTCAGGCGGGAGCGGAGATAATCTATGTCGCGCCGCTTACGCCTGCCGCCGACCTGCGGGTGCCGGACGGCATTTACATAAAAAGTCTAAACGGACAACAGGTGGAAGCCCCTCGCGGCGGCCTCATTACTGCCATGCAGGATGTACTCTTCCAGAACCGCCCCGGCGAATTGGTAGCGTTGGAAACGAGTGACGGTATACACCGAGTCATGCAGAGCTCCGAGCGTCCTGATATACCGCTTGCGGAAGCGGCCAAGATAGACAGCCGCGAGAGAATGACGGCACCGCTGTTCGGTATCATTTTACAAGGCGTGGCCAGCAAATCACTGTTCCCGTCATTCTTAATTAAAAAGGTTGTGCGCGGTTCCATAGCGGACGAGGCGGGACTTTCCGCCCAGGACCCGCTGTTGATACGCGGTTTCCGGCTAAACGAGAAGGAAGGATATGCGCTTCTTGACATCAGCGTAAAAAAACGTTTATCCGGTTATTTTGAAACGAATATGCAACTTCCCGCACCGCTCGATTCGTCCGACACATTGTAGAGGCTAAAATGGCATATCGTAGACGCGAGACGCCGCGAATTTTAAGGCGCGGTTTTTTGGGGTCAATGTTCACGCTCGCGTTGTGTCCACTCTGGCGCACATATATTAGGACGCTAAAATCAATACTCTATAATTTTTTTTATTTGCAGTACAAGGCGGCACTGTTCCCCAAAAAGGCGCGTATTTCACAAGTTGACCACCCGTTGGACGAAGAAATACCGTTTACGCCGTCTTGGGTGAATGTCTACATGGATTTTTCACCGTTTTGGGTGCGAACACAGGCATTCCTTGCCAAAACCTTTGGCAAGGCGGCGTACCCGCATATAGATAGTTTTATTCGCGGTATAGGCGAACTGTACGCATTTGCCTCAGTCGTGTACAGCCGCAATTTTTCTACTACGCGCCGGCCTGTGTACATTGGCAAGCCGGGCTTTATCTCGATACATATGTTTGATCCACACCTAATGTGCATACCGTCGCTGCACGTCATGGTAGTGGTAATGACGTATACTAGACTATGGCAGGTTTTAGAAATTTTGGACTCAAAAAAAGAGTTCGCAAGTGAGCTTCAAAGCATCCGCCGCCACGCCCTCGACATAACCGAGTCGATACTGTATGTCAAACAGCATAGCATAAATTGTATCGCGGCGGCTCTATACGCCATGACGCGCTTTGACGGACAGTTGTTTCCCGAAAGCGAAGCGCGTGATTTTGTAAACTCTCTTTTCATCGAAAACGGGCCTGTCTCGGAAAGCGCCCGTCAAGCGATAAAAAAACATATAACCGGCCTGTACGACAGCTTCATTGTGGCCGGTGAAAATTCTGAAAACTGGGAACAGCCGTTGCTGGATTTTTTGGCCAGCTATGCTGGCGAGGCCTCAAGTTAATCAGCGTTACCCTAAGGAACTGTCCAGAAATAGCATGACCGTTTGATAATGGACTCGTTCAAGTGCCTTATTTATGTACAGTTTTTAACGCTGATAAGACGAACCAAGCTCAAGCTGATTTCGGTACTTTGAAACAGTGCGGCGGGCAAGTTTAACGCCGTGCTTCGCGAGCAGAAGGACTATATCCTGATCCGAAAGCCGCTGCCGTCCCTGACGGCTGCTTTCGGCCTGAATCATCTCGCGGATCATCTCTTTTACGCCTTCCTGCGAATATCGTGAGCCTGACGACCCCGACCCGCTGATAGAATTGCTAAAAAAATGCCGGATTTCAAAGATTCCCCATTCTGTCTGCATATATTTTCCGTTTGCCGCCCTCGAAACAGTCGTTTCATGGACATTTAGTTCAGAAGCTATATCTTTTAGCGTAAGCGGCGACAAATATTTAGGTCCATCTATGAAAAATGCCCGCTGGAATTCAAGGATTGCTCGTGTAACCCGCAGCAAAGTATGGTTTCGCCGGTTTATAGACTGAATAAACCAGCGCGCCTCTTTAACATTTTCGCGGATAAAATCCCGTTCCTCCGCTTTTAGACCAGTTTTGGACACGGATCGCGATTGCTTGATAAAAAAAGGCTGAATTCCCAGCACGGGTATCTCCTCATCGTTCAGAATGATTGAAAACTCGCCGTTTTTACGTTGTACCTGAATATCGGGAACGACAAACCGCGTCTTGCTCGCGCCGCCGGATGCCCACTGTCTTCCGGGAAACGGCGATAGAGTCTTTAACTTTTGAAACAGCGCCGCCGTCTCGTTTTCGCGGAACCCTAGAGTGCGTTCAACCAGATGAAATTTCCCACGCTCAAGATCGTTGAGGAACGGAATAAGTGCTTTTATTTTCTTAGCATCGCCTCCATAAACGGCATCCGCCTGCGCCGCAAGCGATTCTTTGTAGTCCGCAGTACAACAACCGGTGGGATCGAGCCGGCGCACGAACAAAAGCGCACGCACCAGCGCGTCCGTTGTGATTCCCTCAGATGGATTGAACAATATTTCCGGAGCTTCGAGGTTAAAACCGTCATTATCTATATTCTGAATCAGCTTTTCGCATATCCGGCGCAATTCACCGTCCCGTGTTTGCAGTCTTAACTGCCAAAGCAAGTGATCTTGCAAGGTCTCGCTTTGCGACAACACACCTTCAATAAACTGCCGCCGCTCATCAGAGGCCGCCGTGCCGCGCCCGCTGTTCAAATAGCCTGAATCTGAAGTCGATTCAAAGTAATCATCCTCCTCGCGGCGGGGCTTGTACATGGTGTCCAACGATACCAAAGTGTTATCTTTTAACACTTCGAGCGCCGGATTCCGTTCAAGCTCTTCCTCTATCCTGTCACGCAAATCGACAGCCGGCAGTTCCATCAGTTTGATGGATTGAATGAGCTGGGGACTCATCTTTTGAGTAAATTTTTGTTCTTGTGATAAAATTGTACGTTGAAGCTGCCGCATGAATTAAAATGCCTATGATTTGAACATCAATCGTGGAAACCATCCGCGTTTGACACCCATTAGGAGCGGGGCCGCCGTTACCGTTGACCCCGCCATAAATTTGCGGCGAAGAAGACTTGAACTTCCATTCCTCTCGGAACCAGCACCTCAAGCTGGCGTGTCTACCAGTTCCACCATCGCCGCATAGATATTTCTGTTTTATCAGATTAATCCTCAAGAGTCAACATACCGAATTGCACAGCTACGCTGGGCGCGGCCTCAAGTTAATCAGCGCTGCCCTAAAGAGCCAAGCTCATTTCATTAAGCAAATGCGTCAACTATGTTGACGCGTCAATAAAATTGACGCGTCAATAAAATTGACAATGCGCACTCGCATAAATCAGCGCTTTCCTAGGAATTGTGGCCGCCTGTATGCGAAGTGAACAGCCTACGGAGTGAGCGTCGAAACCGCCTCATCCAACAGCGGCCCCAGATTCAGCGCATCGTACAGAGATGCGGCCTCGTTCAACGGGGCGTGTATTACAGGATGTAACGGGCTGAAAATCGTGCAACAATCCTGATACGGCAGAATGGAAGTTTCGTATGTCCCGATTTTTACGGCTTTTTTTATGATGCTTTCCTTGTCAATGCCGATGAGCGGGCGCAGCACGGGAAGTCTGGCGCGGCTTTCGGCGCAAGCTATGTTTTCTATTGTTTGGCTTGCGACCTGCCCCAGACTCTCACCGGTAATGAGACATTTACAACGCTTGCCGCGGGCAAGCGTTGACGCGCAGTCCATCATAGCCATACGGAGCAGCACTGTAGCCCATTCAGGCGGAGAACCGTCTTTTATGCGCTGTTCTACTTTTGTAAAAGAAACCACACTAAGATTTACCCCCATCGCGTAGCCGCCGATAATTTCCGCAAGGCGCACAACCTTTTCACGCGCCTCCTCCGGTGTGTACGGGTATGCGTGGAAGTACACTGCGAATATCCGCATACCACGCAGCGCCATCAAGAAACCAGCGACAGGAGAATCGATGCCGCCTGACAGCAACAACATTCCGCGTCCTGAAACGCCTACCGGCAGTCCGCGAAGCCCGCGGTGTTCCATGCCATAGATATACGCATTCTCCCTTATTTCGATGCTCACCGTAGCTTCAGGCGAGCGCACGTTTACGTTAAAATCCGGTATACCGCCGGTTATGCGATCGCCCGCCGCGCAGCAAATTTGATACGAATTGAGAGGAAAACTTTTGTCCGTCCGGCGCGCTTCGACCTTGAAGGTTCTGGCGCCGCTTTCACGGCAGAAACGCGCCTCCTCCAGCGCGGCAGATATGACGGCATCCATCGTTTTTTCGGTTTTGCGAACTTTTGCCCAGCCGGTTATGCCGGCCAGCCGCGACAGAGCGTCCTCGCAGGCAGCTTCTTTTTCGGCGGGGCAGCTTACATAGACACGTCCATCCGTCTTATTGATAAACGCGCCGGTTCCACGAAGCATGGCGGCAAGATTCCGCGTCAATACTTTGACAAAAGATTCGCGGTTGCCGCCTTTAAGAGTAAGCTCACCTTGTTTCAAGAGGTACAGCGAGTTTTGCTCTGACATATCCTAATTGTAACCGCCAAGCCTAATTACTACAAGTTCGGGCGGATTGAATATACGCGGAAGCGGAGGGCGGCGGGTTGTGAGTCCACGGCTCACGACTAGAAATCCGTTTTCAATTTGGTAAAGACCGCCTGAATATTTTGGAAAAAGCCCCTGCCCGGGCGCGTAAAGGCCGTTAATAAAAGGTGGAAACCGCACCTGACCGCCGTGAGTATGCCCTGAGAGCGCAAGGTCAAAATCATATTCCATATACCGCGCCGCGATTTCCGGGTGGTGGCATATCAGTATTTTGTACGCATCGAGTCTGAGCGCTTCCTTAAATTTACTGCCGGCTGAAGCCGGATTGTAGTAAGGGTACAACAATTTTTTTTCAGGGTCTTCAACGCCTGCAATAAGTATGGTGCCGCTGCTCGTTTCAAAAAGTACATAATCATCGGAAAGAACGGTAACGCCAAAATCTGATAATTCCCGCAGTATTCCCTTGATATTGCCGCTGTCATACTCGTGATTTCCGGTAACATAAAAAATTGGAACGTCCGGCAAGGTTTCTTTTATGCCGGTCAACAGCAGTCGCGTTCCAATATTGGACGCTATATCATCGTATATATCGCCGGCAAGAACTATTATATCGGGTGAAGCCTTGTATATCCGCGTCAATAACGGAGATTGGTCTTTACCGTAAATATCGCTATGGATATCGGTTATAAGAACGATGACAAACGCCCGATTTTCAAACTGAGGCGCGGGTAAATCATAGTAAACGGTTTTTAACGAGGAGTGTGTGGCGCATCCCGTCAGAATAATTACCGCCGCGTATATGAGACTATGTGGCAAGAAACCGGATTGTCGAACGAGTCTATTCTTCCGCGTTCCATTCATTTTCACGGTATGACCATAATCCGTCTTTTTGCGTAGATGCCAGAAGCACCGGCAACTTGTCGCTTCCGGCGGAAGTCTCTTCTAATTGAAATATTGAGTTGACCGCGCATTTCGCCAGAGTCGCCCTGTATTTATCCCTGTCGGAAACAGTCGAATCCGGCACGTTATCTCCGGGTACAGACAACTGAAAGTTATCGTTCAGTTTCATTTCGCGGTAACCCATATCGTAGACACTGCTCTTAACGCCAAGCAATAACAGCGTTATGCCGTCCCGCTTATAAACGCATAACGCGCCGGTAAAGGACTCGCTTGCCGCGTGGACAGTTACGCTGCTTCCGGTAACTTCCAGTATATTTCCTGTGCCGGTTACGGCGATAACCCCGCTGCCTGTACTGATGATACCCGCGATTGAATAGCCGGACGATCCGGGAATGAGGTTAGCGTTGTTGTATATGCCGTTTCTCGCGGTGGCAAAATAGCTGCCGGCGGCGCCGGTCAACGGACTGTTTATAGACTGATTTAATGTAAGGGAATTGCCGCTGACATTCAGAATGGCATACTCGTCCGAACCGCTCTTCATCGCACCCGCAAAGACTGCCGAGCCGTTACTGTACAGACCTTGAATTACGTCAAATTCCGATGTATTTTCAATTTTTTCACTGCCCGTCTTATACACGGAGGTATTTTCGTCCGTTATACTCAGCATATACAATGTGCTTCCTGCCGCAGCAATATCGAAAATATTCGAGGGCACGCCCCCCACTTTGGACCACGCGCCTTGCGAATACTTCCAAAGTTTACCGTTGGCAACATAAACATCATTGCCACATTTAATAATTTTTGATGGCGATCCGCTTATAAGCGGATCTTTTGGGGCGACTTCGTTGGAAACCATCCAAAATATCGGATCCTGACTACAACTCTGCAAAAAAGCCATCGTAAAAAATAAAATTGAGTAAATATGTTTCATATATTCCCTTTAGAAGTGGTACCTTGCTGAAAGTGTTATTTCCAAGAAATTGCCTACAGCATCTTTTTCTGGAATGTTTGACCATTGCGGCGCAAACAACCACGAAACGTTCAATCCGAATGACCAATCGCTGTTAAATCTGAAAAAACCGGATGCTTGCGGCTTTAAGAACGGCCAATAACCGTTGAATGTCAGGTACTGCTGCGTCATGCCGCCTATCGTTATTGAAAGTGGAAATTCAAAACGATTCAAAACAAATTGATAGCCCACCGTAAATCCCACCGGTATCAGGTATAAAAAATTTTTTCCCAATGTTTGAAAAAAACTTCCGTACAGAGAACCGCCTAAAAATAAATGCGAATTTAAAAAGTAGCTGTAAGAAAGTGAGCCGATGCCGCCAATGGAAAAATTGTTGTTAATTAGGCCGCCGGAATTGGACGATGTAAAAAACAGCGGTAACATGATACCCAAACTAATGTTAAAAATTTGGTCGCCGCGTGTGTATCCCGAAAGCGATATACCGTCCCAATCCGATACTATAGGCAGGCCGGCGTTACCATCCTCCTCTTCATCTTCTATCTCCTCATAGCTGCCGTCGTCTTCGATAACGTCAATCTCATCAACGTACTGAGCTGCAAGCGGAAAAATCATAACGGTAAAAATTATTATAAAAAAGAATATCTTACGCACGCGGCGTTCACTCATACAGTCTCCTGTTTTAATAAAGTATGCTACTCTGAAAAACGCCGTTTGAAAAGCGTTGGCAGAGCATCGTTTTATCTATAGAAACAAACGAATCTGTCAAAGGGATACCGTAAAGGGCAAAACTTTTTAAATGTTCCGGTATCTCAGCATAATTTTTTAACGGATATGGCGCAAGCCCCGATGCGGACGGAATGCGTATACTTTCTGAAATTATGCCTGAAAATGGAGAGGCAATAGTACGCGCTTCTTCAAAAATGGAAAATTCGAGAGCCGCAGCCTCCGCCTCCCCCATTGCCGGAGCAGGCAACATTACGATAAACAGGCCGCCATCGCAGCTTTGAACATAGATGCCGGACAGTGAAAAAGTATGATACCCCATCTCAATCACCCAAATTTTACCGTCAAAATCTAAAAAATCAATAGGTCCATCCGCCTTTATATCCCTTTCATACTGATTGACAAGAGTTTCAAGCGCCTTTTCAAAAGTAAATTTGAGTTTTTCTTTTAGTTTTATATCGCTAGTATCATAAAACCCAACGATTTTATCGTTTTCCATCAAACTGGCGGGCACTTTACCGGCTATAAAAACAGATTTTCCCATACCGTCAACATAAATGAGACCTTTTTCAAAGCGCTGCGCGTGTACGGGCATCGTGTAATCGGTCAACTTCAAGAAAAAATCGTCCGTTAAAGGCTGTCCGTAGCCCACGACCCCGTTTGATCCGCCATAACTGGAAGTTTTTCCGTAAACATCAAGTATTTCGCCACTCACCGTAAAAACTTTATCCGCCGTTATGTTCATTACCGCCAGCACAAGTCCGGCGACTCCCCACGAATTAAAGTGAGATACGGTGCCGCGCCAGTTTTGCACCCATGTCAGACGCGAATTTTCAGGCCAAAGATGTACGCGGTCTATCCCCAAGACACCCAAAAGCGGCATATCCCGCATCAAAGCCCGCGCGTAAGCGGAACGAAACAGAATACGGAGATGAGCGTCCCTGTCGCCCACTGCGTCCATGTCTCTTTCTGAAACAATCCCCGCGTCATTGGGGACGGACAAATCGGAGGCGGACAATGGAATAAATTCCACGCCGTCTACAGATTTTTCTACATAATAGGACGGCTCAACCTCAATTACTACGGGTTTTTCTTTGACCGTCTCCTGTTCAGCGGTAACAGGGACAGTCTCTTTAGGTTTGGGCAGCGCGCAGCGGCAAAAAATTAGACAGGCGGCAATTAAAATTAAACTAAGCTTTATACCGGCAAAACGAATCATCTTACAACATAAGCATAGCGGTTTTTTATAGTTTCGGCAGTATGCTTCGCGCCCATGTTGTATTTTAACATTGAGTTGAGTTCCTCACCGGCTATTGTACCAAGCGCGGCGCAGGCTGAAAAAATATTCCAATCGTCGATACTTTCCGCGCTTTCTATCAAGCTCTGTGCCTTGGCATAGAGCGGCTCGTCCGTCCGCGTGGATGCCGGCGCGCCTGACTGTCCGCCGGATGCGGAATCCGGCCTCAGATAGCCAAACAGAGAGGAGGCGGCATCCAGCGAAACAGCGCCGGCGGCGGCGGCAAGTTCCGCTTTTTTTGCCTCAAGAAAATCAATGAATTCAAACGCACTTTCTTTATGCGCGCTTGTAGATAAAACGGCGGCGTGTACGCCGTTCATATTGAATATAGGCCGCCCGTAATAATTTTCAGGATATGGAACGTTGGTTATTCCAAAATTGATATAGTTTTGTTTAGTTTCAAGCCGGTTTATCAATTTTGACGAAGCTGTAATCATAGCGGTTTTTCCGGCGAGAAAATTATTTATTTTTTCTTCCTCGTCTTTTATAAAAGGCGGCCTGCCCAGCATACTTTGCATATTAAGTTTGTTGAAAAAATCAATACTTTCAACAATTTTTTTTTCAGTAAAATCAAATTTATCTTTTTCACTGGTCAATACCTGCAGTGTATTTCTATCTACATCCGACCAAATCCATGGAAAAATGTTTATAAAAAAATCATCGCTTACCGATAAACCAGAAATATTTTTTGTTTTAAGTTTAATGCAGATATCAAGAAATTCACTGCGGGTTTTTGGCGGCCTGTCGAATCCCGCGCCCTCCAGTATATTTATGTTGTAGAACAGCGCGTTAAAGTAGGAATACAGCGGTATTGTGTAGGCATCATTTTTTAATGCGCCATCCCGCGAATCGGAACCGTTCTGATTTTCAAACAATATTCTTTTTTCAGAATCATCAAACCATAAAGGATCGACTAATATAATATCAGGAAATTTCTGAGTATTCTTTTTTTTGTCATCAAAATTCCGCATAACATCCAAATAATACTCACATTCATATTTTACGCCGGAATAGCTGTTGTTTTCGAGAACAATGCTGACATCGGGGCGGCTGGCTTCAAATTCCGCGATCAATTCGCCAAGAAAATCGCTTTGAATATCATTATTCAGCCATTGTGAAAACGTCAGTGTTGTCCGGCTGAATTTTATTTTTTCAACAGGGTAAAAAAAAGCGGCTAGAATAAACGCTGTCAACGCCGCGCAAATCAACACAATATCAAACTTCTTCATTAATTGAAAATAAACTCCTACCGATAATATCGGCATAGAGTTTATCTTATGATAGGTTTCCTGTTAAAAAAAACTTTCTTTGACATTTGGGATAACGCATTCCGCTTGGCGCTGTTAAATATAGGATTTATAGCATCCGTTCTGATTTTTCCGTTAATCCACAGAGTATTAGAGGAATTACTGCCGCTTTTCAGCGCGTTTTCAGGCGTGATCCCAAGCGCCGTATCCGGCGCTCTGTTTTTTTTGGGCGCAATTTGGTGTTCCATATACCTTGCCGCCGCCGCCTTATGCGTGAAAAATATTTCCGATTATTCGGTATTCGATTTTAAGGATTTTAAAAGGGCGCTTTTTGCCGTTTATCCCTGCGGGATAGCGTACGGAGTCTTTTTCTGTGTAACGGCAGTCCTTTTTATTTTTGTAATCCCATTTTATCTGTTGATGAACAATCCCGCCGGTATCCTTATCACCTCGATTCTTTTCTGGACTGTCGTTGTATCGGCGGCGGCGTTTCAATACTTTTTTGCCGTCCGCGCCAGGCTTGCCGTAAAAAATGCAAAAATCATAAAAAAATGCTTTTTACTTTTTATCGATAACCCGCTTTTTTTTATCGGGACAGCGTGTTTGACGCTGATTTTCCTTGCTATTTCAGCTTTTATCGCGTTTCTGTTACCCGGACCGGCAGGCGCCATGCTTTTTCTTGATGAAGCCCTGCGGCTTCGTCTGCTAAAATACGATTGGCTGGAGAAAAACGCCGAAGCTGGCCGTAAATATATCCCCTGGGACACGGTATTGGCGGAAGAACGTGAAAAAAACAAGGGGAGGACTATAAAAAATTCAATTTTCCCTTGGAAAGACTAAGGGCAGCGCCGATTAACTTGAGGCCTCGCCAGCTACGCTGGCGCATCATTGCCAGCTATGCTGGCGCATCATCGTTGCCCTAAGGAGCAAGCTCATTTCATTGTGCAAATGCGTCAACGGCCAACTTGTTGGTATGTACATAACTCATCGCTTTTTTAGTCAAAGCTATGAAAGAGGCGGCGGATTGGGGGGTAGCCCGCAACCATGTGCGGGCGTAGGGGGGCGCGACAGTAATGCCCCTATATGCCGCAAACAGTATGGAAATAGCGCCCCCTCCATGATTTTACTCCATAGAGGCGAACCGGAGCTGTATATGCCTCATTGTTACGCGGGGGAGTTTAAATTATAATGATTAAATTATGGGAACATCGCTTGATTTTGCCGTTAAAAAAACGGAAAAGCTCAAAGAGCCGGAGAACAGCAAGGTTATACTTCTGAACGACGACTTTACGGCTATGGATTTCGTGGTCGATGTGCTTGTGTTGATTTTTCACAAGAGCGAGGACGAAGCCAACAAAATAATGTTGACTATACATCACAATGGATTTGGAGTGGCGGGTATTTATTCTTTTGACATAGCGCGCACAAAAGTGGAGCAAGTTCACGCTCTAGCGGAGCAGAATGGTTTTCCGCTGCGCTGTATTATTGAATCCGCTTAGGGTAACGCTGGTTTATGCGAGCTTATGCTTTTTATTTATGTACAGTTCCTAAAATACGGCTTGTACGGCGGTTATCCGGCAGCCAGAACCAAGTACATTGAATCAAGAGGTAATTATATTATAATAAGGTAAACCTTTTGGAGGATTTATGAAAATTAGCAGACACGCGCAGGCTATAATAAATGCCGCGTACAATGAGGCTAGAATGAGGCGGCATGAATATTTGACGCCTGAGCATATACTGTATGCGGCGCTCAATTTTGACGAGGTAAAAGGCGTTTTGAATGCTTGCGGCGCAAATGTCAGCCAGATAAAGACAGGTGTTGAAAGTTTTTTTGAGGAAAAAATTCCCTTGAATGACGCGGAACCAACGCAAACCGTTGGGTTTCAGAGCGTTTTGGAACGGGCTGTAATACAGAGCCGCTCATCACGGCGGGAAATTCTTGATGTTGCTGATATATTAGTCTCGTTATACGATGAAGAGCAGAATTTTTGCGGATATTCCTTGCGAAAATCCGGCGTAAAACGCTTGGAACTGTTAAAAACTCTCTCTCATGGACTTGAAAACGACTCTTCCATCAAAAATTTTATCCGAAGTGATACAAATTCCAGTGAATATCAAGAAAATTCTGAATTATACGATGAAACTAGGCAAAAAAATCATAGAAAGAGCGCTCTTGAACGGTTTGCTGTTGATATTACCGCCCTTGCCGGCGCCGGAAAACTTGATCCTGTAATTTGCCGGACGGACGAAATCGAGAGAACTATACAGGTTCTATGCCGCAGGACTAAGAATAACCCCGTTCATGTGGGCGATTCTGGCGTTGGCAAGACCGCCATTACAGAGGGGCTGGCGCAGCTTGTCTCGGCTGGAAAAGTGCCGCCGTCCCTGCAAAACAACCATATTTACTCCCTCGATATGGGCGCTTTGGTTGCCGGAACGCGATACCGCGGCGATTTTGAGGGCAGAATCAAAATGGTTATTGATGAAATCCTGAAAAAAGAACGCGCAATACTGTTTATTGACGAAATTCACATGATGGTTGGCGCGGGTGCGGCGGCTGGCGGCTCTATGGATGCCTCAAATTTGCTCAAACCGGCGCTTTCGAGTGGAAAATTGCGCTGTATTGGCTCTACGACCCATGAAGAATACAACAAACATATAGAAAAAGACCGCGCCCTCTCCCGCCGTTTTCAAAAAATTAACATAGATGAACCGGAAGAAGTGGATGCGGTAAAAATTCTTCACGGCATAAAATCAAAGTACGAAGAATTCCATGATGTAGTTTATACGGACGGGGCGGTGCTGGCGGCAGTTCAACTTTCAGCCAGATACATTACAGAACGCCGCCTGCCGGACAAGGCCATCGATGTGTTGGACGAAGCGGGCGCTATGGCCCGTATCGGCGTTTGGAAGGATGAGGAGCAGCGAAAAGAAGCGGAAACGAAACCGGAAAATGGCACCGTGCGCGATACCATGCTCCGTAATACCGCATATCCTGTTGAGCCGCCAGCTCCGGCATCCGATAATTGGGCGAAAATACGGAAGGCTCAAGACGATTTGACGGCTGAAAATGATTATGAATGTCCTGAATCGGACGGCGCGAATCTGGTTTTGGATGAAATGTCTCGTCCGAATGAAACAAAATCACACCCAAAACCGGTAGTTGTAAAGCGATTTGAGCCGGTTACGATAGATTTGCCGCAAATTGAGACGGTGATAGCGCAGATTGCGCGAATCGCGGAGAATACAGTCTGCGAAAATGAGCGCGACAAGCTGCGCAGTCTGGAAGAAAAGCTAAAATCGCGTGTTTTTGGGCAGAATGACGCGGTAAAAATCGTTGTCAACGCGGTAAAACAGAGCCGCGCCGGTTTCCGCAGTCCCACAAAACCGGTGGCGAATCTCCTTTTTGCCGGACCCACCGGCGTTGGTAAAACAGAATTGTCCCGTTCCTTAGCCGAACTGCTAGGTATTCCGATGCTTCGTTTTGACATGAGCGAGTATCAGGAAAAACATACGGTTTCCAGGCTCATAGGCTCGCCGCCGGGTTATGTTGGTTATGAGGAAGGCGGCCTTTTGACGGACGCAGTGCGTAAACAGCCTCGCTGCGTCCTGCTGCTTGATGAGATTGAGAAAGCGCACAGCGATATTTTCAACCTGTTGCTGCAAATCATGGACTACGCGACGCTGACGGACAACAATGGCCGCAAGGCTGATTTTAGAAACGCAATTCTGATAATGACAAGCAACGCGGGTGCACGGGACATAGGCAAAACGCTTATCGGGTTTGGCGAGCGCGTCGTGGGCCATGAAAGCGCCGTAAATGACGCGGTTGAAAAAATATTCACCCCAGAATTTCGCGGGCGCATAGACGCGGTTGTCCGTTTTGGCCACCTTTCGGAAGACGTGATGATTTCCATTGTCGAAAAAGAATTGGATGCTTTCAAGACGCAGCTTGCCGAAAAAAATGTTACGGTAAACATTAGCGACGCGTGCCTGAAGCAGTTAGCGAAGGAAGGTTATTCAAACGAAACCGGCGCGAGAAATGCCGGCAGACTGATCGAAGAAAAGATAAAATCTTTTTTTGTGGATGAAGTGTTGTTCGGGCGTCTCTCTGACGGAGGTTCGGCGGAACTTGATTGGGTTGACGGAGAGTATAAGTTTGCGGTGGACGAGCGGGCCTGACCTTTTTTTTCCGTACCTAACCGAAAATATTTACTATAAATTTCCAGACCCAGAAACGGCTGCGAGCGATGTTGTTTGTGTAGGCGGGAATCTCTCGCCCGGAATGTTGATTTCAGCCTATAAGCAGGGGATTTTTCCCTGGTTTAATGAGGGCGAGCCGGTTATATGGCAGTCGCCTGACCCGCGTTTTGTAATTTTCCCGCAAAATATTCACGTTTCAACGTCGATGCGGAAAATTTTGAACAAAAAACAGTTTGAAATCAGCTTTGACCGTGATTTTAAGTCTGTAATTTCCGCCTGCGCCGCGAAATACCGGCCCGGGCAGGACGGAACATGGATTACAGACGACATGATAGCTGCCTACACGGAGCTTTACAGGATAGGCAAGGCTCATTCCGCCGAGTCATGGAGCGAAGGCGAGCTTGCCGGCGGCTGTTACGGGATTCGGCTTGGTCGAGTGTTCTTTGGCGAGTCGATGTTCGCGGACAGACCCAACGCTTCTAAGGCCGCATTTCTTGCACTGGCCGAATCGCTTTTCGCAAACGGCGTGGCTTTTATCGACTGTCAGGTTTACACAGACCATCTCGCAAGTCTTGGCGGCGTGGAGCTTCGCCGAAAAGATTTTCTGCGGCTGTTGAAAGAGAACATTGTGTAGCCGCCGCCCTGCGGCTTCCACCTGCTGCGCCGCCGCCGTTCTGAAATTTTTGCTCGCAACTCTATTCGCCGGTCGAGGATGTAACCGCCGCGCTAATCAAGCCTTCGAGGGGTTTTATCGTGAGCATATCGCCGATTTTAACATCGTCTGAGCGGCGTACTATCGCTCCTGTCGCGGCATTTGTAACGAGGGAGAAGCCCCTATCCAGAATCACGTTGGGGTTGGCGGCTTCCAGCGTGGCGGCGGCAAGTTCCCAGCGGCGGCGAAGAACGGCTACCCGTTCCGAAGCGGCATCCAACAATGCCTCTTTCGCGTCATCAAAACGCAGCAGCCGCGGCTGTAGAATGGCGCGGAATTGCCGTTCCAGATAGTCGCCTCCGAATGGCTTAATGAGAAGGCGGGCACGCGCCAGCCGCGCCTTTATAGTTTCGAGCAGATTATTTGCAAAGGTGCGTATGGCCTTGACCGCTTCGCCATGGTTTTCGCTGACAAGTTCCGCCGCCGCAGACGGAGTAGGGGCGCGGAGATCGGCGGCAAAATCGCATAAGGCCCAGTCAATCTCGTGTCCTACGGCGCTTATCACCGGAATTTTCGAAGCGGCAACGGCGCGTACCACACATTCCTCCGAAAACGGCAGCAGGTCTTCGAGCGACCCGCCGCCGCGTCCCACGATGAGGGTATCGGCGATATTCCAAATGTTAGCCTGCGCGATACGGCGGGCAATGATGGGAGCGGCTTCCGCGCCCTGCACCGGGGCCGGCAACACTATCACCCGCAAACCGGCGGCACGGCGGCGCAGTATGTTGAGTATATCCTGCAAAGCCGCGCCCGACGGTGAGCTTACTACCCCGATTACCTCTGGAAAACGCGGTATCGCCCGTTTCCGTCTCTCGTCAAAAAGCCCTTCCGCCGCAAGGATGCGTTTTCGCGCTTCCAGCATAGCCAGAATATCGCCGGTTCCAGCCGGTTCAATCGATTCACAGACAAGCTGGTAACTGCCGCGCAGGGCGTAAACGGAAAGACGCCCCTTAGCCCGCAGCAACATTCCATCCTTCGGCGTAAAATCAAGACGAGACAGGCTGTTCCTGAACATCACGGCAGAAATCGCCGCCCCCGCGTCCTTCAACGTAAAGTAAAGGTGACCTACGCTCGACGGCTTGCAATTCGACATCTCGCCTTCGACACAAAGCTGCCCGAATCCGTCTTCCAACCTGCGTTTTATTAAACCGGTAAGCTCCGATACGGTAATTTTGCCATTATTCGCCATTCATAAAATTATACACATTTATAAATTCAATGGTATAGCCTGCGGCGCGTCCACTGATTGTGTTCGTGGATTTGCCGGCAGATTACACTGATTATAATTAAAGAGGGGGGCGCATTTCCAGACGGCCTACGGCATATAGCCGCTTACCTGCCGCGCCCCCCTGCGCCCGCACACGGTTGCGGGCTACCCCCCAATCTGCGGCACACGCTCACGCAACGCAGCTTGCGGCGCAAACTCCTAGGGCAACGCTGATTAACTTGAGGCATCGCCCTCTGGTTCATTGCTGCGGCATCACATTCTTCGGCGGTGTCGAAGCGGAAGTATCCAACGGTCTTGCGTACGGCATCATAATTATTCTGCTCCGCATAACCGTTGTCCTTCTTGTTGTACGGCCCGGTTCGGGTAGTATCGATGTGCCGCTACCCATGATTTTTAGCGTAATTCGCGTAATTCGCGGACCAATTCCGGGGTTGCAACAGATTTTTGGAGTACAATTAACCAGCATTATTCTAACCTGTCCGAAAAAAGCTTTATCACGTCCCTCGCAAGATCGTCCATCACGCGGTCGGAATTGTCTTTTAGTTCATTTTTTTTTGCATGGATAAGCTCAGCGACGCGCGGCAGAATGTTGGAAGCGTCATTCTGTTTTCGTATGTTAGCCGGCATAAGCAATTCGTATGCCTCCATGTTGAGGGCGCAAGCTATGTTTGACAGAGTCTTATCGCTTACCCATGTACGCCGCCGCTCTATGTCAACGA
Organism: Treponema sp.; assembly: GCA_031284385.1. Next base: position 673 of record JAISZZ010000020.1, on the reverse strand, counting down.
TATATGAAAGCGAGATATGAGCGTTTTCGGCAAGCACGGATTGCGTGAGCCGCAATGTTTCTCTCGCGCTTTTTATGTTTCGCGCAAGAATAACCCTTAAATCGTCCCTTAAATCACCCACAATCAGTAAGTTACCCCATTATCATAAGTTACTTAATTATGGCATTGACACATGAAAACCACTTGTGATACTGTCATAAGTATATTATTTTAGGAGGTTTCATTGAAATGAAACGAGTGCAAAAAAGGGATAATTTTAAAAATTGTCTGAAACTGACAGCAAATGCGGTTGTAGCATCTGCTGGCTTGCTGGTTCTGTTAGCATCCTGTGCGACAAAACCAGATATTTACAAAAAGATTGACGGCGCAGTGGGCGCGGCCGCGTTCGACACGGCGATAGCGGAGATCGAGGCGGCTCAGGCCATACCAGAAGGAAAGGAAAAGCCTGAAAAGCCGATATATTCCGAGCAAAATACTGTCCTGCTGAGTCTGGATAAAGGTATACTTGAGCATTACGCCGGCAAATATGATGCGTCTTACGACGATCTTATCCAGGCCGAACAAAAAATTGAGGATGCCTACACAAAGAGTCTGACCGCGGATATCGCGTCCTATGTGGCAAACGACAATGTAAAAGACTACGCAGGTGAAGATTACGAGGATATTTATGTAA
>JAISZZ010000184.1 GCA_031284385.1 Treponema sp. | reverse complement strand
TCCCATACGAGCCCCAAGCGACGGCCCGCCCGGTGTAAAAACAATTTGGCTGGGTCTACAGAAATTCTATACCCTCTACAACTATAGGGAAATGTTCGATTTTATGGGTCAAGTTTAGCACAGCGTGGGCGGGGGGGGAAGCCGCGGCGCTATTCAACCTTAAAGTGTGAAACCGCCTCCACAAGCACGGTGATAAGCTCTTTTGTTTTTACGCTCATAAGGTTTACTTGTTCCGCCGATTTGTTTATTTTCCCCGCGCCGGCAGCCATTTTGATCATGGCATCTGAGATTTCTGCGGATATAGCCGCCAGCTTTTTACTTTCTTTCATAACTTCGCCGCTGCCTTCATACATTTCGTTGGAATTATCTTTTACCATTCCCGTAAGTTCTTTCATGTGGCTGACCGATTCCAAAATTTGATTACTTTCGGCGCTTTGTTTTTCCACCGCGTTCAGTATGTTTTGTTCCTGTGAAAGTACGGTTTTAACTCCGCCGTCAATGATAACAAACCGGCGCAGAACTTCATCCGTTGATTTTGTAATTCTGTCGATAGAATCTTTAATTTTTTTAAGCATTCCGCTTATAGTCTTGGACTGTTGACCGGACGACTCGGCAAGTTTACGGATTTCGTCAGCCACCACCGCAAAACCCCTGCCCGCCTCGCCCGCATGAGCGGCTTCTATCGCGGCGTTCATCGACAGCAGATTCGTTTGACTTGATATTGTCTGCATCACGCTGTTAATTTCCAAAAGCCCTTCGGACTCGCGTGATATTTCCTGAATATCCTGTTCCACCGTTTGTAAAGAGGCGCGGCCCAAATCGGAAGCGTCCGCCAGTTCGGTGATGCTGTGTTTATTGATGACCAGCGTGTTGGTAACGGATTTAATGCTTGAAAGAAGCTCTTCAATCGCGGCAGACGACTGGTTTACCCCCACCGCTTGCTGTTCAATCAAATTGTTTAATTCTCTTATATAAGAAATTATTTGGTCCATGGCGGCATCCGTTTTTGTAACGCTGCTCGATTGATTCTCAACTTGACCACCCATGTCGTTAATGTTTGATGTTATTTCTCTTATTGACGACGTAGCATCCGTCATGCTGGAAGACATATCATTTCCTACATTGTTAAGAAGTATTGATTGATTTTTTATTACGATTACAAGTTCTTTTATTTTTCCCAGAGTCAAATTAAAATACAACGCGAGATCGCCCACCTCATCTTTTGATTTCACCATTATACTTTTTGTTAAATTGCCCGCGCCCTCTGAAATTTCTTTTAGCGTATCAGCAATTTTTATTATAGGTATGGAAATATTGCGTCCAATAAGGCTGGCTACAAATATACCGACTATGATAAAACCCACCGCGCTTATCATAATGGTAAAAATCATAGTTTTTATTCCGGTCATAAGCTCATTCCATGAAATAGTTACATACAGAATCCAAGGAAAATCATCGAGAGTGATAAAACCAGCCGCTTTTTTTTCGTTGTCCAGCGTGTAAATAAGAAAACCAGAGCCGCCCCCCATCGCTTTCGCAACTGCGTCCGCCCATGATGCCAGAGCGGGGGTATTTTTCGCTTCTTCCAACGGGTTAAATTGATTCAATACATAGTCCGTGTTTTTATGTGAAACAACGATCCCGTTTTTATTTGTCATATAAGAATAGCCTGTTTTCCCAAGTTTTACATTTTTTGTTATTTCGTTAAGTGCGCTGCCGTCCCTCCTGCCTATCAATGCGCAGAAAACATTGCCGTTCATATCACGCACCGGAACCGCGTTCATCACAACCGGTTTTCCAAGCACTCTGCTGATTATAACATCTGAAATCGCCGGCTCGCCCGCAAGGGCTTTTATAACATAATCTCTGTCGCCAAGTTTGGACGTTGTTTTGTCTTTGACATAATGCGCTATGCCGTCCCTGCCGACTATCGCGATGTCTAAATAACCCGTGCGCTGAACGTCGGCATCTAAACTGTTCAACTGCTCTTCCAGAACCGCGCTGCGGACTTCAGGTTTGTTCGCCAATTCCAATAGAATATCAAGCTGCGCGCGTATAGACGTTCTTATAAGGTCTGCGCCGGATTCTGCTTGATGTACCAGAGAGGCATCCGCGTTTTTTTCAATAATATCCAGCGAAACAAATACAGAAATAAGACCGATGCCTAAAGAAACAGTCAAAACCAGAATCCCGACATTTATAGAAATTCGCCGCGATAATTTCATACACCCTCCATTTTTACATAATACCGGCTCAAACTTTTCAATTAAATAACAAGTCCAGTCAACTATTCAAACCGGTAATTTGAATAGTTTAATCTAAAACGTGTAATTAGGCAATAGTCCAGAATATTCCAGTCCGCCGCCATAGAATGAACTCATGAGGGGGGACGATTTCCATACCTTTTGCGGCACACAGTCACCATTATCGTCCGTCCCCCCTGTCTCCAGCCGCCGCTTACGCGCCGTCTTCCGCCACCCCCCAAAAATCCACCTACCCCAAGAAAGGGTCCGCGAATTACACGAATTACGCGAATTGACGCTAATAATTTGCGGACGCTAATCCGGCGCTTGACGCACCTTTCCAGTTTATGCTATACTTCCCCTATGACTAACAGGGGAACGG
>JAISZZ010000169.1 GCA_031284385.1 Treponema sp. | reverse complement strand
AAGGATCTGTCTTTTTGAATGGCTGCTCAATCCATCGCCGCCTAAAAAATTGCCGAAAAGTCCATCGGTGCAGCAGGAGTTCGTATGGTAATATCTGTTCTTATTTTGGACACTAGTGAAACCGGATGTTTTAACCGTCAAATCATTTTCACCTTCCCTGATTGTTCCGGCGGGATATTCAAAATTGGCGCTTGAAAGCATGTCCGCTACATTTTGCAAAGTAAGCCCCCGCCCTTCAAGTTTATCACGGTGTATCCGCACATGGATTTCTTCTTTCTCGCCGCCTGAAACTTCAACCGCCCCTACTCCGTTCAAACGTTGAAAACGCGGTTTTAAATCGGTATCCGTAATGTACCGTCCGTACCGCAAATCGCCGTCCAGCGGTATTACCGCTATAGTAACGGTGTCGCGCTGCGCGGCATCGTTTTTTATTACCTGAGGTTTGCCGCATCCTGACGGCAGTGTTTCGTAACAGCGGTCTATAATTTCCCTGCTTTCAACTATTGCCATGTCGACGTCGCTTCCCCAATGCAGTTCGATAGAAAGTATTGAAAGTCCGTCACGGGTTGTAGAGGAAATTGATTTTAATCCTTTGAGCGACGCGAAAGCGTCTTCCATCGGCATCGTAACCAGTGAACGCATTTCGACTGCGGCTATGCCGTCGTAATTTGCTGAAACTAATATATTACGTCCTTGAATAACTGGCAAAAAATCAAAGGAAATCGCGAACGCACTGATTATACCCAAAGAAACAAGCATTATAAGTAGTGATAGTACCGTGACTGGATGTTTTACTGAAAATACAATTATTGATTTCATAATCTACTGCTTGCTGTATGTAAAACTATAATCTTCCGTCATCTTATTGCCTAATGAATCTGATATATCCTGCCCAAAATAAAATGTTATTAACCCATTTTTATTTTGGTTGTAGACTTCAATTCCCAGTTTTACCGCCGTCAAATTATCATCCGGTTCTAAATTCAAATATGTATAAAACGGGCTTGATTTTAATTCACTATCGGTTAAAGCCGTCATTGTTTTAACAGATATAGATACGCAGCCGTTGGTAGTAGAAATTGATATATTCCTCATCGCGGACGGCAAGAAAATGCCATCGGCATCGAGACTGATATTAAAGACAACATAAAGAAACGTATCGGCCGGTATCGTACTTCCCTGCGGGAAATTGCCTGCCGCCAGCGTAAGTTCCGTATAATTTGTGAGGGAATTTATCTGTTTATATGCCGTAGTTGTATCAAAAAAAGCGCCTTTGAATGAAATCGGTTTATATAATGAATTATTAAATAAAAGCGTATAATGCGTGTCGGAACTTGTTTTATTGCCGTACATATCCTCAATGCCTTTGTGTATTGTTAAAGCGTATGTCTCATTCCATACGGGCGGTTTGGTAAAAGTAATGACCGCGTCTTTCTTTGTTTGCAAATCAGGCGTTACCGTAAATCCTGTTGATGGCGTAATTGTAAAGAAACCCGCTATAGACTCGATTGCTACGGTTTCGTTAAACGTTATATGTATTTCAGCGTCAAGCGGTATTTTATCCGTTACCGTCCCGGATAAAATTTCGCCAGAGGCGGAATTTCCACTTTTCCAAATCATCGTATATTCGGGTTCTATTTTGTCCGTTCCGTATAGAAAAGTGGATGTAAACGCATTTAACAGGCGGTTTTCATATTCATCGGTTAAATTAGTGGAAACTGAAACGGTATATCTTCCGTAGTCCATAGGCGATGCGGGAAGTACGGATACGGAAGTAAAATCCGAATTCCATTCAAGAAAATGATTGACGGACGGCGCAATCTTAAACGCCTGTATAAATGACTGTTCGGATACCGGCTTTGAAAAGGTGAAAACAAGCGCGGATGGTTCTGTTAAAATAACACTTTCATTTTCAGGATAAATACTAAGAATATCCGGCGCTTCCGTAACAGGTTTTGTATAAAATTGATACTCAAAATCATTTAAGAGGGAATTACCACTCCAATCTTCAGCGATGGTTGTAACTGTTACCGTGTATGTCCGGTTTTGTTGTATCCCGTTGACAGGAGTAAAAACAACATATTCGTTGTCAAAGAAAAAACTGCCGCTTAAAGCCATGCCGTCCTCTGTCATTGAAAATGCATTTCTTATTGACTGTATCGAAGGAACTGCGGAAAATAATATTTGCACGTCATTTTCTACATTAATAGAAATAACTTCAAGCGGCGGAAGCAGCCATGTTCCGCATGATATACCGCAAATACAGGCTGAAAAACATAATAAATTTATTATAACGCTTTGAATAGTACGCATACATCTTCCTCTAAGTATTCACCGCGGCTGTTTATAACGCTGTTCCTGCCGCCGCTTATGGTCAGGCTGTAGAATTGTTCTACTCCCATTGTACTCGCCTGAAGACCTTCCCATGTCATAATCAGTTTGAATCCTCCATCAGACCATTCTATTGAAACCAGAGACGGGTTAGCCGTGGAAAGTGGAAAAAGAACATCGAGTGAAACCGCGTCAACTGCCTTTGAACGATGTTCCTCGGGAATTATAAGTGAGAAATCAATCGTTACACGCAGATCGCCGGTAGATGCTATGTCATATTCGCTTATCGTTTTACCCGCAGGCATCGCGTCTGTTTTATCGTCAAATTTTACAGCGCTTATTTTTATGTAGTCATTCATTGCGGTAAAAAAGTATGACCTGTCTTCGAATAATTTTAAGCCGGAAACGTCGCTTATTGTACGTGCGACTTGTATGCGGTATTGTTTTTTTAACTGGTATGTTTCCTCCGGCATAAAGATATATCTGTTCTCGTCTTCTTTTAGTATATAGCCATTTATATTCGGATAAAAACTAATACCACTTTTTACTGAAGCCTCTTCCATAGGTTTTGAAAAAATAAAACCTATGGGTTGTTTCTCAAGCAATTGACCATCAAGCGGCTTATTATTATGCCACAGTGCGCCGTTATTTTCATATGTAACAGGGCATATCTCTAACAATTCCGGCAATTTTCCGTCAAACAAACCCCTAAAAGTACCGCTATACGCCTGCTCCATTATATAATCGTCCCGGCTGCACATATTCTTAATTGTCCATGTATAAATCGTATTTATATCCCAACCGGATTTAGGTTTTACGGCTACTGTTTTACCGTCATCTGAAAATATGACATCAGTTTCCAGATACGGCGATATAGAAAAATTCTCGTTAAATGATGTAATGGCTGGCGGTTTGGCAAAAATAAAATTTAAAACATTATCTGCAAATGTTCCCGACAGAAGATAAAATGTTCCGTCTTTCTCTCCGTAATGAAATGAACGGTCTATGCCGGTGTTGTAGTACCTTCCGTCTTCCATACGAAGTGAACCTGTCATCGTGAATGTGTATGATGCCCCTTTTTGCCAAAGCGTAAGCGGGCGTATGAACATATTATTCCCCTCCCATCGTGTTTCACATTTTATAATCCCGGAACCGCTTGTCAGTTGGATTAACTTTTCCGCAGATTGTTCGTTTGGAGCTATCGAAAAATTTAACTGCAAGTAATCTTCGGAAAGGTAATCCTGATACGGCGCGACATTGCAAACAACATCAAGATATTCCCATGTTACAATTCCACATCCGTTTATACATATACATGACAGTATCAGCGCTATGTAAACGTTCCTACTCGTATTGTACATAAACTCCTTCTTTTAGAAATGGAGATGGCTTATCAACGACACGTTCATTCTCCTGTAATCCATTTGCTATCCAAACGATACCTTCTTTCTGTGCCTGTATTTGAATAGTTTTTAATACCAACATATCATTCACAACACAATATACCGTTCCTTCCACGCCATCAATTTTTACTAAAGCCGTTTCTGGAATCGCCGGATATATTATATCCTGCGACCTTGGTATCACGCATTTTGTAAACATACCAGGCCTTATCGATATGTCAGGATTTTCTAATTCCGCCTTAACCGAAAAATTACCGCTCTGCGGGTCGGCAACCGGCGCTATCTCATCTATCGCCGCAGGTATAACTTTTGACAGTGACGGTATCGCTATTTCAAGGGGTGCTCCTATTGTAAAATTAATGATGTCCTGTTCCTGTATCGGAAATACGGCATAGACGGATGATATATCCATGATAGTTACCAGCTTTTCATTCTGCGGAACATATTCTCCGTTTTCAAAATATAGCGGGCCGGCAACACCCGTTACCGTTGCGTAGATTACAAGCTCGTTAAGCAGTTTTTGTATTGATGCAAGGCTTTTTTCCGCATTGCGGACATTCGCAAGTGCCGTTTCCACTTCTGCCGTTTGAGCCCGCGTGTTTAAGCTGATTAAATTATTTTTTTGCCTTTCCTTGTTATTTGTTATTGTGTATCCTGCGCTACGCAGGTCTTCGTCCCTAATGCCGAGTTTGGATATTTCTATTTCCTTCTTTAAAATTTCAACTCCAGTCTTTTTTGAGTTTACCGAAAGTTCCAAACTTCTGTATTCGGCGTCGGTTATGCCTCCTATCTTGAATAATTCGCTCTTCCCTTTCTGTGTATATAATGCGTCCCGCAATTCAAGTTCCAACTGCTCCAAATTAAGAATGCTTTTTTCAACCGCGAGAATACGCCCTTCTACGTTAAGGCGGCCTTCCTGCAGCCTTGTCCTAGACACGGAAAGCGCCGCTCTTGCCGATGATAGCGTGTTTTCATACTGTTCCTTTTGTATTTCTAATTGCACATTTTTAAGCAGCGCAATTTGATCGCCCTTGTTTACAACGCCGCCTTCTTTTACATCAAGCTGAATTATAGTCCCTTCTACCTGACAGGTAATATCATTTTTTATTTTATACATTATACTTCCAAAACTGCTCAAATCATTATCATAACGTTTCAGAGCTACAGTTACAGTCGATACTACAGGTTTGCCCGCGTCCCCGCCGTCATTGACTTCCTTCTTGGAACACGCATAAAACAAAAGAGAAAAACATAATAATAAATATTTAATCGTTTTCAGCAATTAAGTTCCTCAACCCGCCAAATGGCATTCCGGTTAGTATTTCCAAATTACGTTCTATATTGGCCGCTTGTATGCGGTATTGAACGCTGTTTAGTTTTGTTTCTGACAACCGCAACTGTTTCTCAAGATGATCTATATGCGTAATCCTTCCGTTCTTTAGTTCTTTTGCGCTGAATTCTATTCGTTTTTCCAGAAGCCCTATAGTCCTCTCCGCCGTATTTGCGTTGCGTAGTGAATTATCATGTGAAATTATTGTATCATATACCATGTCCTTAAGTTCTTTTTCCGCGTTACTGCGTTCTATATTTGTTTTTAGTATCGCAATATTCTCTATATTATGCGTTATGCCGTATACAGGCTGCGGCATTATTGTAACATTTGAACTGTTATTTATATTATAAAGCCTATCACGGTCAAGTCCGTATCCCCCGCTTATAGAAACAGGAAATAATTTATTGTTTAAAAAACTTAAAATCAGCTTAGCCGAATACTTTGGTTCCGTCAGCGGATATGATCTTCCTGAAAAACTTATGCCGCCTTGTATTGAAATTGTGGGGATATACCACCTTCGCCCGTAATTAAGCTGTTTTTTTGAATATTCAACAGATAAATCCTGTTTTCTAAGTTCATTGCTTTCTTCTTTAACAAGATCCCATATATACGTTATATGCGGTTCATAATAAAAGTATTCCGCCTCGCTATAAATCTTATCTTCTATGATAAGCTCTGCCTGCTCGCTTAACTCAACTGCCGCCTTAAATTTCCGTTCCATGTTTTTTAAATCTCGTACACTCTGGGTATGTTCGTTTTCCATATTTATATACGAAATATGATATTCAATATAATCCGTCTGCAGCGTCATCCCTAAAGCAACTTCTTTCTCCATTATCTCAAGCTGCACCCTTGCGGTATTGAGCATATCCATTTTTATTTTTACGCTTTCCACTTGAATGAGATACTGATAATACTGAGATGTAACCGCAGATGAAAAATTACGCTCCGATATTTCGTAATCGTAATAGGAATATAACGCGCTGATTTGATTCATGTCATATTCCAGCTTCCGTTTGCCGCCGCTGAATAATTCCTGAGTTACATTTGCTTGAATATTCTTTGTCCGCGAATCAGACGACAGCAAATTTGTGCTGTCCGTCTCTGAAAATGAAAAATCAAATACCGGTAAAAAATTCTGTATCGACATTTTTGCGGCTTTCATATTTTGAAGAACGTTTTGTTTTTCAAGATAATAGCGTTTTGAATTTTGAAGCGCAAATGCCACAGCCTCATCAGATGAATGAAAAATTACTTCCTCGGCAATACAAATACTTCCGCTGAATAAAAGATAAAAACATAATATATTCAGGCGCTTATATTGTATCATCTTTTATCCTTGACGCAATCTTACTTATTTCCTGACTCTTAATGTTTCACGGTTACGGTTTTGCTGATTCTTTATCATCCCGCCAAGGAGCTTCCTCAGAATCTTATTCTGCTCCATTGCTGAAACTATAGTCTTTTTACCGGAAATATACGCGCTTTCCCGTGAAAAAACAGCGCCGGATTCATCATGGGCATTCGCTGTTACATATATAGTATTATATAAATCGATATTGTACATAAATGTCCGCTGCGTAAGTATAATATCAACCATAAGTATTTTATCTGCTTCTACATCATTATTTTGTTTTTCACTTAGATATGTTTCCGCAATAACAGAAATTTGCCCGGCTATCGCACTCTCATTTACATAATCAACCGTAACTTTCACTGAATTTAACTGCAATCGGTAAATATACGGCTCCTCCAAATAATTTGTGTATGACACATTTTGTATCCCAGTCGCGCAGCTCATTAAACATAATACTATTAGCGGCGACACAAAACTATTCCGCGTTATCATTCCCCTTCTCTTATAGCTTGTTCCAGCGCAGCTTCAAGCTCTCTTATCGTGCTGCCGCCGCTTATAACTTCCGCCTTCCTTAAGTACTCCCGCGCCCGTCCGTCCATACCCAATGCCTGCCACACCAACGCCATATCAATGTACACTTTCACCGATTCCTCAAGCATTATCTCCGCCTTCCTGTTCATGCTAAGACGTTGCGCGTAATTATCCGTCTTTTGTCCAAGCAAAGCATATAAATAGTATATCCGCCAATCGGTGCTATTGAACGACAATTCTCGCTCAAGCATGGATAGCACTTTATCGTTCTCTCCTGATATTATCAAACACCGCATATACCAAATTCGCGCCTCGGTATATGAAGGGTATTTCTTTAAAAGCTCATGAAAACACTCCTCCGCCTCCTTCATTTTCCCCTGAAAAAATAGTACCTTTCCCTCTAAAAAATCAGCTTGATAAAACTTACTGTCAATCCGCTTAGCTTTTCCTATAAATTCCAATGCCGTGCCGTACTGCTGTTCCGCATACGCCTCCACTGCGGCAAGATACGCCTTTTCCGCCGCAGCTTTATCTGTTTCGTTTTTACATACGCATACACTCAATACAAAAATCGCTATTACCATCCTAAAAATATAAAAAATATACCCACGGAGCCTTTTCATGGCGAGCCATACCCCATTACCTCGGTTATCCCATCCCACGCCATTCGTGCGTATACGCCGTTCTTATCCAACGCTATTATCTTTTCCAGCACGCTTACATAATCTTTTTGTGACGCGGCATCTAGCAGCAGCACACTCTCCCATATATTCCAGTAATATACAGGAAACTTTGAAAAAAATGTTTCCATACCCATTAAACGCTGAACATCGCCAATATCAACCGTATGCCTTCGTATCCGGTTCCTTATAATCACATAATCTTCTACAAAAAAACTATGTTCATTCGTCTCTACGTTTGGCAGTATAATTTCATTTGAATATAATCCGCGCAAAAGATTCAGCGCGTATCGGGCGTATACTATTTTATTTTCCGCAGTGAGCCGCTTCTCCAGCGTATTAAGGTTTTTTAAAAAATCCTCAGGATTCGATTTCTTATATGACGCGTAGTATTCGTAATCCAAAAAAGCCGACAGTATTGATTTTTGTATCTCGTTGCTTTTCTCGTATACCGTTGATGCGAAAAGCCCTAACCCAGGAAAAAATGCTCCCCTCGTAAAGTATTGATCAAGTACCCGTGCGCTTTCCTGCGGACGCTCATACTCCGTAAGTAGATACATATACGCCCGAAGATCCAGCGCCGTCATTCTTTCCGCGTTTACAGGATATAATGTATCGAACAACTCAAGCGCTTCTTCCTGCTTATTTAGCGCCGTCAATATATGCGCTTTTAAAAACTGATACTGAACATCTTTTTCTTTATCGCAGGATATTGCTTTATCAATATACGTTAACGCTTCCATGTTCCCGCCTTCGATTAAACTTATCCTTGCTAAAGAAGCGTACATGATAACTATGTTTCGCTGCGTTATTTCATCGTCCCCGGCATTCCCTAGTACCGCCTCCGCACGCAGAAAGTAATCTTTCGCCGGTATATACTCCCCTTTTAACAGATACACCCCGCCCAAGTCTATCTTCGAATTAAAATGTGCCATATTATTTCGCTCAAAGACACTTAAAGCTTCGAACAATTCTTCTCCGCTCTTTGAGGAATTTACAATCTGTTTATATTCCAGATCCATCTTATTGATATTTTTGATGTCTATTTTACAGGCACAGTTACATAAGATGCCTAAAGCGATAAATAGCCAGAAACATCCCTTCAAGCCATATCCCCCCCCCCCCCCCAATAATTGCAGATTCATTCAAAAAAGCCTGAAACTCTAGGTTACCGGCATATTTTGACGACTTTCGAGTGGAAATACGCCTATCCGCAATAAACGGTACAACGCTATTAATGAACTCCGCAGCTCTCACTTTATTTGGGAGCCGGAATTTAGGGTGAATAAAATTAGACATTTTATAATTTAACCACTTGTTCGCGGGTATTGTCAAGCTAAAAATGTCAGAATATAGCTGATGTATCAAAACGCAGGCGTTGTTTGTTACGCTTGGTGTGCCTCGCCGCTTTACACCGCAAAAATCCCAATTTGCGGATATTTTGACTCTGTTCCCACGATAAAAATCCACTGAAAGCCGGTTTCTGAATTTTTTATACGGGAGAATGTCATTGCGGTATCCGCACGAATATAGATTTAACTCTATCGTTACCTTGCATAAGGACACAGCTATAAGGTATTATTATTCATTAGTCGGATTTCTTATCTGCCGGACAGTCCCGCGGCGTGCTATGCTTACAGAGTCGTGAACGCCGCCGGTTCGCTTCAATTATTTGATAACGGGGGTTAAATGCTTTTATCAGAACTGGGAACGCCGATAGGCGAGTTAAAAAAACAAATTATTGAAACTTGGGGGCGTCTTTGAACAGTCCTCTATAGGGCGAAAGATTGCCGAACTGGAAAAACGTATAGAAGACAGCGATTTTTGGAACGACAGCGGCTCGGCTGGAAAAGTGATGACGGAGTTGAAGGCTCAGAAAAACCGGTACGAGCCATGGAAAACTCTTGTAAAAGAGATAGATGACCTTTCTACATTGTGGGATCTGGCGACAGAAATGAATGATGAGTCGCAGGCCGCCGAGGTCGAGGCAAATTTAACCGCGATAAGTGATAAATATGAGAAACAAAATATATTTGAGTTGATGCCGGGCGAAGTTGACATCTCGGCCTGTTTTTTGAGCGTCCATTCTGGAGCCGGCGGCACGGAGGCCTGCGATTGGACCGGGATGCTTTACCGTATGTACCTGCGTTGGGCTGAACGACAGGGATTTTCCATCGAGGAAGAGGACAGGTTGGATGCGGAGGGAGGATTAAAAAGCGCGACGGTCAAAATTGACGGCTCTTACGCCTTTGGTAAACTGAAAGGTGAAAGCGGCGTTCACCGGTTGGTGCGTATATCGCCGTTCGACGCTAACGCCCGCCGCCACACGTCATTTGCATCAGTGTATGCATTTCCTGTTTTGGATGATTCTATCGAGGTGGAAATCCGTCCCGAAGATCTACGGGTGGATACTTACCGTTCCGGCGGGGCGGGTGGCCAGCATATCAACAAAACGGACAGCGCCGTCCGCTTTACCCACCTTCCAACCGGCATAGTGGTCGCCTGCCAGAGTGAGAGAAGCCAAACCATGAACAGAGCCACTGCGATGAGTATGCTGCGAGCGCGTCTGTATGAGCGTTACAGGCAGGAAAAAGAAAAAGATAATGAGCGTTTTGCACAGGAAAAAAAAGATATTTCGTGGGGTAATCAGATACGTTCCTATGTGTTCCAGCCGTACACGCTTGTTAAGGATTACCGCACTAAAGCCGAAACCGGAAACATTCAGGCCGTTATGGATGGAGACATTGACTTATTCATCGATGGTTACTTGAAATTCGCATGGAAGGGTGCCGCCGCTAAATGAAGCGTCTGTTTCTCTGTTTTTTAATTATAGCCGTAAATCACAGCCTCTTTTGCAAGGGAGCGCAGGAAACGCCAACGCCGCCCCTTAATAACACATGGACACTTTGCGTAACTGCGTTTGACACTTCAGCGGTGCCGCCATCGCGTATCGTTATGGGTCAAATGGTCATGCAGTACATAGTCGAAAACATACGAACAGCGGAAACGCGGCTATGGACAAGCCAAGAAGCCGCGTATTACAACGAGGCGGCGCAACTCAAGGCATTGCGCGATGCCGCCGCCAAAGTCAGGGATAAACAGACTGAACGCGATAAACTTATTTTTGCCGGAGAAACTAACCGTAAATATAAGCAAAACCTTAAAAGAGTAGATAAAGAGCTTGAAACATTGCGCTACAATTTAGAAAAGATTCAAACATTTCCATCTCACCTCGCGTTGTCGCCAGCCGTAAAGTTCACCGAAGGAAACACAAATGGAAACTTCCCACTTCCGCCGGCTGCGGGACAGGAATATTATTTTTGTACGGGGCAGAAAGCCGATGCCTTTCTTTCCGGCAGAATAAGCGAATACTTTGACAGGATTTATGTAGAAATATCGTTGTGGAGTATTTATGCGCGAAGGATGACTTACACTGACAGCGTTATTTTTTCGCCTGAAGATATAAAAGAAGGGTCTGTCGAGCTTGCGAACAGGCTTTTTGACCATATTTCAGGTTTTTTACCCGCTTGGATCAAGGTTAAGGCATCGCCGTCCAACGCCATTATTGTCATAGATGATTATGTTGCAGGCAGAGGTGAAACGGAACTGATGGATTTTACGCCGGGTACGGTTTCTGTAACTGCTTTTACCAGAGATTACGAGACTTTTGAAACAAATATTGAACTTCGCGAGGGTGAAAGGGTTGACGTATCGGTCGAATTATTACCTAAACAGATAGTAGAATTCGATGTCAGTCTTAAAGATGGCGGTATTCCCGTGTATTCTGAGCAAGTTACCGCCGGCAGTAATGCCGCCGGCAGTGATGCCGCCGGCAGTGATGCCGCCGGCACGGATGTCGCTGGCAGTGATGTCGTAGGCAATGATGTCGTAGGCAGTGATGTCGTAGACAGTGATGCCGCCAACACGGATGCCGCCGGCAGTGATGTCGTAGGCAGTGATGTCGTAGGCAGTGATGTCGCCGGCACGGATGGAGTGAACGTGGAAACTGCCGCCGTGTACGACGGCGCTATGTATGTTGGTGAAACCCCGATAAGACTGTCCGGGGCGGTAGACCAGCAAAGAAATATAAATATTGAAACGCCGGATGGCAGAATCGCGCAAACGGTATTTCGCGTATCGGATAAACCAATCGTTTTCGATCCTAGAATGCCGCCGGCGCAAGACAGGACGGATATAGCCCGCAAAAAATTTTATTCGGCTTACGGACGTTTTTGGATAGCGTTGCCGCTCGCAATATTGGGCATGGGTCTCAACAACACCGTTACATCAGTTTATAAAGCCACAAACGATCCTGAAATAGGACAGCAACAGCAAATTGTTTACTGGACATCAATAGGCCTGACTGCGGCTATGGGATTATTTTTGGCCGAATCGTTTTACCGTATAGGCCGTTATGTATGGGAAGCGAATAAAGAATCTAGTCCGCTCATAAAAAAACAAGTTGAGCCTGAAAGCGGGGATTCAGGGACAGATGTGAAAAATCCCGTGTCCGAAGGCGAGACTGTGGAGCTTGAGGAAGCGGCTGCTGATAAATCCGCTGAAGAAGACGCTGTTATTCCAGAAAGCGCGGACGCGGTGAAAGAGGATGAAATTGTGGAAAATGATGAAAATGAGGAAAATCAATGACATTCAGAGATAAATTAAAACAGTTTTTAGGGCTTGCATCCGTGTTGGACGATGATTTTTTTGATGATTTGGCCGACATACTGATTGAAGGAGATTTCGGCGCGGCGCTGGCTTTTGAGACAATCGATGAATTACGGCGGAGATGCCGCAAGGAAAAAGTTGTCGACATCGAGGCTGCGCGACAGATTCTGGCAGAAATGCTTGAGGAAATGTTGCGGAATGCACAAATAAACAAAGAAATAGACACGGAAACGCAAAATAACCTATCGGTGATACTGCTTTTGGGTGTAAACGGCGTTGGAAAAACGACTACGGCGGCAAAATTGGCGAATTTATTGCAAAAATATGGGAAAACCATGCTCGTAGCCGCCGATACTTTTCGCGCTGCCGCCATAGATCAGCTAAAAATACATGGAGAACGGCTTGGAATCCGCGTTGTCGCACATAAACAGGGGGGTGATCCCGCCGCCGTTGTATATGACGCACTTGAAGCGGCGTTTGCCGGCCACTACACGAATATAATTGCCGATACCGCCGGCAGGATGCACACAAAAACGGCTCTCATCGAAGAACTCAAAAAGATAGAGCGTGTAACGCGAACTGCCAAACGCCCGCCGGCAGACGGACAGGTGCCGCCCGTTTTAAGCCGCTGGCTCGTACTGGACGCTACTACCGGAAGTAACGCTTTTTCTCAGGCTGAAACATTCCACGAGGCCGTCAAACTGGACGGCGTTATACTCACCAAAACAGATTCAAGCGCCAAAGGCGGCATCGTGTTTCAACTGGCGGCAAAGCTACGTCTGCCAACTTTGTATGTCTGCGACGGCGAAAAATACGAAAACATCAGCCTTTTTAATGCCGATGAATATATTAGAGGGTTTTTGGGATAAGGAAGCACTGAAAAACCTTCTGGGGTTTTGTGGGCTTCAAAAATTATATTCTGATAAGTTTTCTGTTTGCAGACATTTTTTTCGCAGATTCTTTGTTTGCCGCCGCCGGCGAAGTTGAGTGGTATATATCGAATCCCGCCGGTATGGCGCTTGAACGTGCCATGCCGCTGCGGGCGCTGCGTGAAAAAAACGCTCTCGCGGTGCGCGAAGTCAAGCCGGAAGATGTTCCGGGCGAGATTCGGAAGTATTATTCAGAGCCGTGGCGTATAAGTTGCAGCATTCTTTATGAAGACGGTAAACGTGTAAAAACCCAGTGGGTCTTTAGGGACCAGATGCAAGTGGCATTGTTTGTCGCGGCCATCAGCGATAACGGCGCAGGCTTCATAGAATGGTACGATGATCAGGGACTCCTTGTCGAAGAGCAGCGTCTTGATGCCGACGGTTCCGGTTACTTCATTTCATA
>JAISZZ010000136.1 GCA_031284385.1 Treponema sp. | reverse complement strand
GTCAAGGCAAAAGGACAAAGCCGAACAAATGTTGAACTCAAAAATGAGATATGCAAAGCGGCGTGTACCGGAAAGCCAAAAAACGGGAGGAGTAACGGATTACGGCAAATTTGCGCTAGTTTCCGTATTTTACCTCATTTTTTCCCTTTCGCTGCCTGCCTCTTTTGTAAAACTGCTGTACGTTTCGCAGAATGGGATGATAGTACTGAACGGTATTGAGCGGATGGACGCAGTGCTGAACACGCCGCCGCTGCCGGAAGCCGCTTTTCCAAAAACCTGCGCCGAATACACAGTTTCTTTTGAAAACGTCAATTTTAGCTACGGCGGCGCTGCGGAGGCTGCGATACGGAATTTGAGCTTTACCGCGAAACAGAGCGAGATAACCGCTCTTGCCGGACCCTCAGGCGGCGGCAAATCAACGCTGGCGCATCTTATCCCCCGTTTTTACGAAGTTGACAGTGGCGCTATAAAAATCGGCGGCGTTGACATCCGCGATATGTCAAGCGAATACCTGTTGAGCATAGTCAGCTTTGTTTTTCATGATGTGTTTCTGTTCAAACAGAGCGTCATGGATAACATCCTTGTAGGAAACAAAAACGCGGGGCGCTCTGCGGCAATTGCCGCGGCAGAGGCCGCCCAGTGCGGCGAGTTTGTCGAGACGCTGCCTATTGGACCGTGAAGGATTCGCCTCAAAACGCTTGAACTCTTCGCCATACACGATATTTCAACGTTTGCTCCTTAGAGTCTTGCTGCCGCCTACAGCAGGGACTTTTTCGGTTACATTTCCGATGTCTCACTGCGAAGTCTTGAAAAATTGAGACAGGACTATAATTATGTAAGTTGAGGAGAAATTTATGGGAAGAATAAAAAGTGCGCTGGAACTTGCGTTGGAGCGGACGGAGCAGGTTAAGGGCGATAAAAGCAGTTTAGAGCAGCACGATGCGAGACAGCGGGGAAAAAAACTGGCTAACGAGTATTTAGAGGGTGAGGTGCCGGGTCTGGATACCGCCATAAAAAACACGCCCGAAAATATTATAGCGGCGTTTAAGCAGGGGCTTTTTGAAACGCTTTTAGCACGAATTTCACTGCCTTCCGATGATAAGGAGGCGGCGCGGCTTGAGACACTTGGCAAAGGGCTTCAAACAGTTGTCCATGATTCGCGGTTTCCCGCGCTGTGGAAACGGTTTCAAGCGATGGCAATGCGGTATCTCGACGAAGCGGCTCAGTACGAAGAAGCGATAAAACAGCAATTCGCACCAAAATTGCGGCAAAAAGAGGCGGAATTATCGCGCCGGCTTGGACAGGAAATCCGGCTCGATCCGTTTCAGGATCCTGAATTTCTCGCGTTTTATAAAAAAAATATAGATGCGCTCAAGGCAAATTATGAGAGTATAATTTCTGAGGCGCGTGAACAGATAAGCAAGTTTTTATATTAGTGTTGTTTGAAAATTTCAGTTTTCGGACAACTTCCATTAAAAAATGCCGTTTTGTAAGGCTGAACGCCTTTCAAACTGCAAGACTGTGAGACAACTAACCGGGCTGTCGAATAAGTCTATTAGATTAAGCGAAAATGAAAGTAGCAATAGTCCATTATTGGCTTACATCAATGCGTGGCGGCGAAAAAGCGCTTGAGGCACTGCTGGAAATGTTTCCAGATGCGGATATTTACACTCATGTTTACGATAAAAAGAGCGTTTCGCCTGCCATAAACAGGCATAAAATCTGTACATCGTCCATTAACCGGCTGCCATTCGCCTCAAAGTTATACAAGATTTATATGCCGCTAATGCCGCGCGCGCTGTTGGAATTCGATTTGCTGGAGTATGATCTCGTTATTTCCAGCGAAGCTGGGCCGGCCAAAGGAGTAGTCGCCGCACCCGATGCTTTCCATGTTTGTTACTGTCATAGTCCAATGCGTTATATTTGGGAGTTGTACCATGAATATTTTGGCGGAGCGGCATTTTTTACCCGTGTTTTTATGAAACTACTCGTCCCGTCACTGCGCGTCTGGGATATATGCTCATCAAACCTTGTTGACCGGTTCATCACTAATTCCGCGTACACGGCAAAACGGATAAAACGTTACTACAACAGGGACGCAGATATTGTGTACGGTCCCGCCGCTATAGAAAAATACACCGGAATCGAGCGTAACGTAAAAGATTTTTATCTGGTTTTGGGGCAGATAACGGAAAATAAGCGGGTTGACATCGCGGTAGATGCCTGCCTCGCGTTGAACAAGAAATTGATTGTGGCGGGCGGCGGCGGATCGAGAGTGTTGCGTAAGCGTTGTGCCGGCGGGCAGGGGATAACCTTTACGGGCAGGGTTTCGGACGAGGAGGCGGCACTGTTACTGTCGCAGGCAAAGGCGCTGCTCTTTCCCGGTATTGAGGATATGGGATTGGTGCCTGTCGAAGCCGCCGCCGCCGGATGCCCTGTGATCGCGTACCGTAAAGGCGGCTCGCTTGATACCGTAAAAGAGAATGTTACCGGAATTTTTTTTGATGAACAGACTGCCGCCTCGCTTTCCGGCGCGATACTGCGTTTTGAAACCGTTGCGGCGGACTTTACAAGGCGCGAGAACTTTACAGTTCACGCGCTTCAATTTTCAACGGCGGCGTTCAAAGAGCGTGTACAAAAAATATTGTCGGAACGAAAACGCTTGTAACTCCGCTCTACATACAACGAGGGAGAAGGTTTCCATGCCAAATCCGGCGCATAGCCGCGTTTTCATCCGTCCACCGGCACTATACGGCGAAAGTCCGCGTTCATAAATGTAGAATCGCAGAGGTAACCATCCTCCGTATTGACAGATTTTCAGTATTTTTGTATAAACTAAATAACAGATGTTTGACGGTTCGCCGCCAGACAAAGCTGGTGAACGCGGGAATAGCTCAGTGGTAGAGCGCCACCTTGCCAAGGTGGATGTCGCGGGTCCGACTCCCGTTTCCCGCTAATCGAAGTTATTTTAAGAGGGTATTGTGGCTGTAACACAAGAAATTGAACGTCTGGATAATTCGGCGGTAAGATTAACGTTTACCTATAAAAATGAGGAATTACGCGCCGAGTACAACAAAATTGTTGGTGATTTTGCAAAAAAATTGCAAATTAGCGGTTTTCGCAAAGGCAAAGTACCTATCTCCGTACTTGAAAGTAAGATGGGAAAAGCTCTTCTGGAAGACGTGCTCAACATGATTATAGGAAACACGGTAAACGACGCGATAAAAAGCGAGGATTTTCCCAAAGATGCCGAACCATTGGAATATTCAGAGCCTCAGGTCGAGGGCGAACCTCATCTTGATCTTTCCAGCGATCTTGTTTTTTCGGTTAAATACGATGTCATGCCTAAAATTGACATTCAGAAATGGGAAGATCTGGAAGTAGAGGTTGACACCGCAGACGTTACTGATGCCGATGTTGACCGCGAGCTGGAAAATGTACGCGAGCGAAACGCTATAGTTATGGATAAGGATGAGGGTGCCGAAGCGGCTGTGGGAGATGTAGTAACTGTTGACTACAGCGAGTTGTCTGAAAACGGCAAGGTAATTTACGACACGGAGCGCGAGGATTTTACGTTTACGCTGGGTTCAGGGCGTAACATTTTTAAGTTTGACAACGAAATTATCGGCATGAAAAAGGATGAAACCCGCGATATTAAAAAAGATTATCCGCAAGATTATGATGATGAATATCTTGCTGGTAAAACAAAACATATTCGTGTCAAGTTGACCAGCTTAAAGCGCAAAGAACTTCCTGGTGATGATGAATTGGCTCAGGATGTTGATGAAAAATTCAAAACGATAGCGGATTTAAAACAACATATACGTAAACAGTTGAAAAGAAAACTTGAATACCGGCTGAAGGAATTAAAGATTGGCGCGATTTTTGAAAAATTAAGGGAATTAAATCCCGCGGTCCTGCCGGAATCTATGGTAGATGCCCAAGTCGTTTCATCATTCCGGCAGACTTTGAGGGGATATAGACTCTCCGATCAGGACATACTGACCACGCTCAAATTTAAGGATTACGAAGTGTATAGTGAACCCGCACGCAGGGGACTTCATTCGGCATTGATTATGAGTAAACTCGAGACGGATTTAGACATTACCATTACGGATGAAGATTTTGAAAAGGCGTATGCCGAGATAGCGGAAGATAACGGCCTTTCGGTTGATGACGTAAAAAACGAGTACGAACAGAAAAATATCGAGTATCTTGTCAGCGATATCAGGCGGGAAAAATTGATAGATATTCTGTTTGAAAAAAATAAATTTAAAACAGGGAAAAAATTAAAATTTCTGGATATTGTACCGGAAAATGTTTAGATTATAATTATGCACGAAAAAATGAATAGTCTTGTGCCAATAGTCGTTGAACACACTAGCATGGGCGAGAGGTCTTATGATATATATTCGCGGCTTCTCAAAGATCGTATTGTATTCCTAGATGGTGAAATAAACGACCTCACAGCGGATCTTGTCGTAGCTCAGCTTTTATTTCTTGATGGGCAAGACACGGAAAAAGACATCAGTCTTTATATAAACACGCCGGGCGGCTCTGTTACCGCCGGACTCGCGATATATGATACTATGCAGTATGTAAAATGCGACATTCAAACTATTTGCGTGGGACAAGCGGCAAGCATGGGGGCGCTTATTCTGACAGGCGGCGCTCAAGGTAAGCGCATGGTTTTGCCATCCTCACGGGTGCTTATCCACCAACCCTGGGGCGGCGCTCAGGGGCAGGCGCTTGACATAGGCATACAAGCAAAAGAAATATTGCGGTTAAAACGGATAACCATAAGCTATTTTTCAAAACATACCGGTAAATCATTAGAACAGATTGCCGGTGATATGGAAAGAGATTTTTATATGTCGGCTGAAGACGCGGTATCGTACGGTGTAGCCGATAAAATTTTAGTGAGGGGAGATCATGGCAAAACTTCGTAATTCCGGTAATTCTGAGAGGGTATGCTCATTTTGCGGCAAGAGTGAGGCTATGGCGCGGCGTTTGATAGCCGGCCCTTCTGATGTCTACATTTGTGATGAATGTGTCGAGGTTTGCAGGAATATACTTAATGACGGCGAATGTGATATGTCAAGCCAGTTTACCGGCGATATTCCACGTCCGAAAGATATAAAAGACTATCTCGACCAATTTGTTATCGGGCAGGATGATGCCAAGAAAGCGCTATCAGTCGCCGTTTACAACCATTATAAGCGTATAACAAAACCCGTGAACAATCCTGATGATGTCGAGATCGAAAAATCAAACGTTTTACTGATAGGGCCTACGGGCACGGGTAAAACGCTCCTTGCCAAAACACTGGCGCATAAACTCAAAGTGCCATTCGCAATAGTCGATGCAACAACGCTGACTGAGGCGGGTTATGTAGGTGAAGATGTTGAAAATATACTGCTAAAACTGATTCAGAATGCGGGCGGCAATATAGCGGCGGCGGAGCGTGGTATAGTATACATAGATGAAATAGACAAGATTTCACGCAAAGGTGAAAACGTATCAATAACACGCGATGTTTCAGGCGAAGGTGTCCAGCAGGCCTTATTGAAAATCATCGAAGGCGCTGTCGCCTCTGTGCCGCCGCAGGGCGGGCGCAAACATCCGAATCAAGAAATGCTGCGGATAGATACCACAAATATTCTGTTTATCTGCGGCGGCGCTTTTGTTGGTTTGGATAAACATATCGAGCGGCGCGTGGTCCAGCATCCGATAGGTTTCGGCGCGGAAAGCCATGATTCGAAAACGCAAAGCGTCAAAGAACTGTTCAAAAATCTGCACCCCGACGATCTTATACACTTTGGAATGATCCCTGAATTTATAGGGCGTCTGCCAATAACCGTTTGTCTCGATGAATTGAAAGTTGATGATTTAAAGCGTATCATTACCGAGCCGCGTAACGCCATTGTAAAACAGTATCAGGCCTCGCTCGCGATTGACGATGTTAAACTTGAGTTTACTGAGGAAGCGGTAAACGCGATAGCCGAAACCGCGATCCGTCAAAAGACGGGGGCGCGCGGTCTTCGAGCCATTGTTGAGCGGCTTATGATAGACACAATGTTCGAATTGCCGTCTCAGCCGGGGCAAAAACGGGTTGTCATCACTCAGGATACGGTCGAAAAACTTCAACCACCGGATGTCATTCATTTGGCTAAATCAGCTTAACATCCCAACCGGCGTAAAAACGGGTTGTCATCGCCAGGATACGGTCAAAAACTTCAACCGCATTACCGCCGCTTTACGGAGTCATATTTACGAGCAGTTTTGCCAGTTCGGGGATAGGTATTGACATATTGTTTTTTAGCCAATGCTGTATCAGGCCAATCGCGCCGTTTACAATAAAGGTGTACCAGTATTCGTTCAGTTCTTCCTGCATACTT
>JAISZZ010000134.1 GCA_031284385.1 Treponema sp. | reverse complement strand
ACCAGTTTTCATGGAGAAAACAACTGAATATTTATCTCAGCGCACTAAAGAAATTGTCCTGATGTCAAAGGCGCTTTTCACTATGCCGGCTATCCGGCAGCGCTCATTGTGCCCATGCCGCCTGTTGTCCGGTATCTGCCCGCTTATCCGTCCAAAATTGTCTATCAATTGCTTAAAAAGTTCCTCGCCCATACCCCATTTTAGCATGGTTTTTTGATACTTTGAATTCCTGATGTGGCAATTCGCCGCCTTGTGAAAAGGCGCTATGCACGATATAGTGAGACTATCCGTGAACGGCGTTTCGGGATGAATTTCGCATCGGAGAAATCGGGGGGGTAAAAATGGCGCATTGTGTAACGGCAGAAGCCGAAAAAATACTTGATAAAGAATTTCCTGTTTTGGATAAGGGTTTTATCCGGCTGGTTGATTATTTGGGATCGGATGAGCGGGTTGTTCAAGCGGCGAGGGTTTCTTATGGGGAAGGAACGAAGAGTTATCGCGAAGATGCCGCGCTGATAGACTACTTGTTGAGGAATAGGCACACTAGCCCGTTTGAGCAAGTGGTTCTCACGTTTCATGTAAAGATGCCGGTTTTTGTCGCCCGTCAATGGATTAGGCATAGAACGGCGCGGTTGAACGAGATTTCAGGGCGCTATTCTGTGATGAAAGACGATTTTTACACGCCTTGCGCCGCCGATATTGCGCCTCAAAGCGGCGATAACAAGCAGGGGCGTTGTGATGTGGCTTTTCCGCTGGAAACGGCAGAGGCGTTCCGTGCGGATTTTGAGGCGGGGCAGCGCCGCGCTTACGTCGATTACACAAAACTGATAGACAACCGCGTGGCTAGGGAACTTGCTAGGATTAACCTCCCTTTATCAATTTATACGGAAATCTACTGGCAGATAGACCTTCATAATTTGTTTCATTTTTTGGAGCTAAGGCTTGGCGCACACGCGCAAAAAGAAATCAGACTTTATGCGGAGTCGCTTCTTGAAATAAGCCGGAATGTAGCGCCGCGTTGCTGCGAATCGTTTGAACGGCATATTTTCGGCGCGGTAACTTTTTCAAAAGATGAGATGGTAGAGCTAAAACGGCGGCTGACGGGCGGGACGGTGGATGAGAGCACACTGGCGGGAAAACAGCTTGAACGGTTTACGGATAAACTAAAATGACAAAAAAAACATTCCCATTGCAAAAAAAAGATTTGGAAGCGGCGGCGAAACGTTACGGTACGCCGTTTTATATATATGATGAACGTGCGATTCGGGAAAACGCCCGCCGTATAAACGCGGCTTTTTCCGTTTTCAATGGGTATATAAACCATTTTGCGGTGAAGGCTATGCCGAATCCGGTGATGCTAAGGGTTCTCGCGGAGGAAGGTTTCGGCGCGGATTGCTCCAGCCTGACGGAGTTGATGCTGGCGGAAAAAGCCTGCATTACCGGCGAAAAAATAATGTTTACGTCTAACGAAACGCCGTCCGCAGAATACAAAAAGGCGCGAGAACTGGGGGCTGTCATCAATATTGACGATTTTACACACATAGAATTCCTTAAAAAAAAGGCCGGACTGCCCGAAATGTTGTCGATACGATATAATCCCGGCCCGCTCAAGCTAGGAAACGCGATTATCGGTAATCCGGTGGAGGCAAAATATGGTTTCACCCGCGAACAAACGGTAGAAGGTTTCAAATTATTGAAAGAAATGGGAGTAAAACGCTTTGCCTTGCATACTATGGTGGCTTCAAACGAGCTAAATACCGATTATCATATCGAAACAGGCCGTCTGTTGTTTGAATTGGCCGTAGAAATTAAGAAAAAAACTGATATTTCTTTGGAATTTGTAAATTTAGGCGGAGGAGTGGGTATACCGTACAAACTTGAAGATACGGCTATAAATTATGAGGAATTGGCAGCGGGGCTAAAGGTGGCGTTTGACGCTGTAATGATTCCTGCGGGGCTTCAGAATACGGGCATCCATACGGAGTGGGGGCGGGCGATAACTGGGCCTTACGGCTGGCTTGTAACGAGGGCGATACACCACAAAAATATTTACCGCAAATATATAGGGGTGGACGCTTCTATGGCTGACTTGATGCGTCCTGCCATGTACGGCGCTTACCATCACATCACGGTGGCGGGTAAAGAAAATGCGCCGCCTACCGAGGTTTACGACATTGTGGGTAGTCTCTGCGAAAATTGCGATAAATTCGCCGTACAAAGACCGCTCCCCGCGATTGAAACTGATGAGGATTCAGGCGATTTGCTGATTATTCACGACGCAGGCGCTCATGGCAGAGCTATGGGATTTAATTACAATGGCAAACTTCGTTGCGGCGAACTGTTGCTATCAACCGGCGGCTCAATTATCCAAATACGCCGCAACGAAAGTCCTGAAGATTTGTTCGCTACTCTCGATGTCTAGGGCAACGCTGATTAACTTGAGGCTGCGCCAACATAGTTGGCGCGCCAACTATGTTGGCGACAACTATTGCCCTAAGGAGCAAGCTCATTTCATTGCACATTCGCTAAAGCGGTAACTTGTTTTGCGGGCGGCGCGGTCAGTCCACTATTATTTCGTAGATTCTTTTTAAGTCGTCTGCGTTAAAATATTCGATACGGATACAGCCTTTGTCAGGCGAACCATCGATAGATACTTTTGTCCCTAGCGTTTCGATAAACTTCTGCTCTATCACATTAAGTTCCGGATCGGTTTTCGGAGGCAGCGGGCGCGAAAAAACCTTTGCGTCACGGTTTGAAGCGGTATTTGAGGCGCGTTTTTCGGCCTCACGCACAGAAAAGCCTTCCGCGAGTATTTCTGAAAATAACCGTTCTTGCTCAGCTTCCGAATCAACGGACAGTATGGCGCGGGCATGACCGGCGCTGATAGCGCCTGTTTTTAGAGCATCCTGAATATCCGGCGGAAGTTTTAAGAGTCGCATGGCGTTTGCCAGCGTGGAACGGTTTTTGCCGACGCGAGCGGCGGCTTCATCCTGCGAAATGTTTGCCGTTGCCATCAAATGTTTGTACGCGGCGGCCTCTTCGATGGGGTTAAGATCCGCACGTTGAATGTTTTCGACAAGGGCTACGGCGATACGCTGCTCATCGCTGAATTTACGAATTATCGCCGGAATTTCAGAAAGCCCCGCCATACGCGCCGCCCGGCTGCGTCTTTCACCGGTGATTATGGTATACAAGTCGTCATTTTCCTGCTCAACAAGGATGGGTTGTATAACTCCGTGCTGTTTAATCGATTCCGCCAGCTCTTTTAGGGCTTCTTCGTCAAAATTTTTACGCGGCTGGTCAGGATTGGCTGAAATTTTATTGAGAGGCAGCATGACATCTCCATTTCGTCCCGCCACACGGTCAACTTCCTCATCGATTCCAACAGGAAGTAACGCCTCTATCCCTCCGCCAAGGCCAAATTTAATTGCTGCCATCGCCACCTTCTGTATGCCTTAACAATTCCTGAGCGAGGCTCCTGTACGCCAGAGCGCCCGGACAAGCCGCGTCATACTTTGAAATCGGCAATCCGTGCGAGGGCGCTTCGGAGAGCCTCACGTTGCGCGGTATTATTGTCGAGAATACCCTATCCTTGAAGTAAGAACTGACGTGCTTAACAACTTGCTGGGCAAGCCGCGTCCGCTGGTCGTACATTGTAAAAAATATACCGTCTATCGTAAGTCCTGGATTAAGGCTGAGCTGTATACGCTTTATTGTTTGCAGCAACATACTCAGACCTTCAAGTGCAAAATACTCGCACTGCATCGGAATAAGAACGCCATTGGCGGCGGCAAGTCCATTCAAGGTCAAAACGCCTAGTGACGGGGGGCAGTCTATCATTATAAAATCATACCGGTTCACCAATGGTGACAAGGCTTTTTTCAAAAATTGATCGTAATGGTCCTCATTTATCAGTTCCACCGTAGCCCCCGAAAGATCCATGCTGGCCGGAATAACGAAAAGACCGGGACACATAGTTTTTTTTATTGCCTGTTCTATGTTAATTTTGCCCGCTAGAACCTCGTAAATACCACGTTTTTCAGATTTTACGCCGAGCCCGCTAGAAAGGTTCGCCTGCGAATCGAAATCGACAAGCAGCACATTCTTACCAGCCTCGGCAAGGTAGGCGCCAATATTCACTGCGGATGTTGTCTTACCAACTCCGCCTTTTTGATTAACAAAAACAAATATTCTTTTCATTGCATTATGCCCGCGCTCACAAAAAAATTTTAGCTTAAAAGCGCGGCATTTCATTATAAATTAACAAGACTCCGATGACAAGTCATAAAGCAGTATATTCAGGAATTCAAACTTCGCGTTACGTGGGGAAACAAATGCCGCCTGTGTATTGAACTTGGGTACCGCTTATATTTTTTATAATATATTGATATTATAAAGCGAATGAATATCCCGTTTTTCCCAGATTTCACGCCGGTCTCGCTTGAGCTAAAAGATACTATGCATCCGGCGCTATTAAGATTAAAGGATGGCGTTTCCGAATTTACGTTTGCCAACCTCTATTTGTTTCGCCGCCGATATAACTATAAAATTTCGCAAGAGCGGAATGGAAATTTAATTATTTCCGGTGAAAGAGATGGTAAAAAATTCTTTACAACCCCCTGCGCCATGCCCGAAAAGGCAGTTTTAGAGGTTCTTCTTGCTGATTGCGATTACTGGAAGTGTATTTCCGATTCTGTTTTACAAGATAGGACTGCGTTTCTCGAAGAATTAGGCCTAAAAGTTACGGAAGACCGCGATAATTTTGATTATTTGTATAATACGAGCGATTTAGCACTGCTTTCCGGCAAAAAATTTCATAAAAAACGTAATTTAGTGAACGCTTTCTTGCTGTCATACCCGGAACATTACGAAAAACCGCTCACAAGCGAGTATTTGCCGCAGACTCTCGACATACTTGACCGCTGGCGGCAGGATAAAGGTAGTGAGGGTGATTATGTTGCGGCGCGTGAATCGCTCGAACTATCGGCGGAAATGGGGCTTGAGGGGATGATATGTTTTGTAAACAACCGTCCGGCGGGATATTGTTTGGGTGAGTATGTCGCTGGCGGTTCAATATTTGCCATCCATTTTGAAAAATGTATTGATGAGTTCAAGGGGATTTATCAGGCAATAAATCAATTTTTTGCGGCGAGTCTTCCTGCCGAATGTGCTTACATAAACCGTGAACAGGATCTTGGTGACGATGGATTACGGCAGGCCAAAATGACTTACCGTCCATGCGGTTTTGTAAAAAAATATGTCGCGGTTAAATAAGAGAACTAATAAGGAAGGGTACCGAGCGGCGATGGCCTCCGGCAATGCACGGACAGCCTTGCTGACATTGTGTTGTAACTGACCCGGATTGTGAAGGGCACGCAGCCGGCTCAGTTCCGCTTTTGCATCGGGCGACAGTGCCTCCGACTCCAGAATGCGCTGGCATCATCCGTATAGATTTTTTCCCCTTCCGCTTGGCGGGTATTTTTTCCGCATTTTTAGTTTGACCGTCTTGCCTTTTGCTTTTTTCATGGATAACCCCATTTTGACCTCCGAGAACTATTAGTTCCGAATAGTCTGCCTTGATTTGGGTTACTTTTTCATAATGAGGTAACGCGCTCATTGTCAATAACGAGCGATTCGATTCCCCCCTTACGGGACATAATTAACGGGCGATTCGATCCCCCCTCCTTGCCGGCAAGTTCGGGGGCTTTGACGCTGGCGAATAAGGAATCGTGAATAAGGCGTTTGGGCACCTGCCGCAAATGGGATTTCTTGTCGTTGTTCAGAAAGTCCAAGAATTTTACCCCGTAATACCTTTTGTCATAATACGCTTTAAAGCCTCCCGGATTCAATCGGCAAGTGCAACACCGGCACATTTGGCAAAAACCTCGGCGGGGGTTTTAAAACCTAAACACTTCAGCGGTATCGCGTTAATCTTGCTTACAACCTTATCTATCTTTTTCTGTGTCATCAACCGCCAATCGTATTTCTTCAGGAAAATATCTTCGCAATATCCCGCTGCGGTTTTCTATGCTCCCTTTTTCCCAACTGTGGTAGGGTTTACAGAAATATGACTTTACTCCAAGCTCTCTGTTCGTAAGTTCATGCAGAGCGTTTTCCAGCCCGTTGTCATAGGTG
>JAISZZ010000125.1 GCA_031284385.1 Treponema sp. | reverse complement strand
AAGACCCGATGGACATTATCAAAGTGGGCGATGTGCTGGATTTTACGATCATCGGCTTGGATACGGAGAGGCGGCGCATAAGCCTTTCGCGGAAGAGCGGCGCGGGAACGCATTCCGCAGCGAAAACCGGCGGCGGGGCGGCGGCGAAACAAACGTCAACCGGAAACGCGGGAAGCGCGCCGCGTGACGGTAAGAAGCGGCCTGTCGTTGTCAAAAAGCAGAGTTTCAGCGCCAGCGACGACGGCCTGATGTACAATCCGTTTGCGGAAGCGTTCAAAAAGAAGCGTTGAAATTAGCATATTTTCTATTTTTATAGTAATGACTGTATGTATTTCTATACAATTTTATGGGAAATAAGAAATTTTTTTTCTGGGTAATCAGTTAAATCTATATACAGTAAGCATTTAATAAAAGTTGAAGTCGGCGATGATAGTTGGCACGGTTAATGCTATGATATTAGCATAAACTATTGAACACTGGAGATTTTTATGAGCAGAGTTTCGTTTGAAATGCAGAATAATGAAACGTATCAGTCGTACATTAAGCAGGTGAAAAAGATACCGCTTCTTACAGTCCAAGAAGAGCAGGAACTTGCCCGCCGCGCCGCCAATGGCGATAAAGAGGCGATTAATCGTTTAGTCGAAGCGAATCTACGTTTGGTCATAAAAGTGGGGCAGAACTATTTGGCCGCTGACATTTCTTTGATGGACATAATTCAGGAAGGCAACATGGGGCTTATGCACGCGGTTGAAAAATTCGACATAAGCAAGAATGTACGGTTCTCTACTTACGCGGTTTTGTGGATTAAACAGGCCATAGCGCGTTTTGTTGTAAGTAAACGCCGGACGATACGCCTGCCGCTCAAAAAAGAAGAATTGTTACGCAAGATTTATATTGCTGAACATATACTCCATCAGAAATTGGGACGTACCCCGAAAGTTAATGAGGTTGCCGACGAAACCGGCTATAGTGTTGCCGATGTTGAATTGGTCATGAACATTGCGAGCAACCCGCTGTCTTTGGAGGCTGAACTTTCAGATAACGCGGGCGTTTCATTTGCCGAGATTTGCGAAGACAGTCATCAGTCCAATCCTGAACGCGAATTTCTAATTCACGATTCCAAAAATGAAACACGGCGTTTCCTTAAAAACCATCTGAATATCCGTGAAAGAAAGGTTATTTTTCACCGGTTCCATCTTGTCGATTCTGATATGTACACATTCCAAAAACTTGGCGATACGATGGGCATTTCCGCTGAAGCTGTCCGTCAGATTGAAAAAAGAGCGCTGAACAAAATTCGTAGCAAACGTGATGAACTTTTAAAGTGTATGTATGCGTAGATTATCTTGAAAACGGCATAAAAAAGCTGTTAGAGAATCGATCCGATATTTTTGAATTCCATGAAAATGAAATAAAAGCTCTATTGAATCGCTATTGTGATGAGATAGAGCTTTTTAATCCGGCCTACGGCTTAGTATCCGTGAAGGATAGGAGCGAACTCGTAATAAAACATATCTTGGATTCTCTTGCGCCGTTGGAGTTTATAAAAAAGCTGGTGGATAATTTTCCGCAAAATCCATGTATCGCAGATGTTGGTTCCGGCGCGGGGATGCCCGGAATACCGCTTGCTGTCGCGTTGCCTAACGTTTCTTTCTGCTTGATAGAACGCATGGGGCGGCGGGCGGGTTTTTTACAGAACACGGCGGCTGTTCTCGCGCTGCATAATGTTGAAATTCTTGAAATGGAGATGGAAAAAGCGCCTCCCGCACTGGCCGATATGGTTTGCTTTCGCGCTTTTCGGCCATTATCGCCTGAAATTTTAAAAAAATTGTTCCGATTGCTTAAATCAGGCGGATATATTGCCGCTTACAAGGGGCGGCGTGCGGCCTTGGATACAGAAATGGCAGCACTCTCCACGAATCAGAACGGACAAAATATAGATGCCCATATAATTTCTTACAAGGTTCCTTTTTTGGATGATGAACGGAACATTTTATTCGCAAAAAAGCCCTGATTATTATGGCCAGTAGTTTTACATTTAATTTGCATTACACGCCTGAGCTTAAAGTATTGAAAATACTTTAACCACGAACTTCACAAATCTTGATTAAAAATGTGTTATTCATAATGCAAAATGACGCACTTTTAGTTCGGGACAGGCCGTTCTTGATTAAAGGCGGCTCATTTCTTTATAAGGTCATGTCATTTTTATAAAAGACTGAACCATTTTTGGGTCAATGAACCTCCGAGAATTTTACACCGTAACACTTTTGTCATAATAGGCTCAAAACCGGTTTTTTCGCTGAACGAATATGCTCGCCGCAGATGGCGCACATTGTGTGGAAACCAAGTTTGCGGCGGAATATTAAACCTCACTGCGAATAAGTTACTCTTTTTTGAAGAACTTTTTGGTGTATTCCATGTGGTTTACCCCCAAGAGTTGTTCAACTTCGGCTAATGCCATAGTAAATTGATAAACAAGCGCCATAATATGATTGGGACTTGATACATTGAACGGATATCCCGGCGATGCTTCTTTTTTCGCACGCACAAAAACTGAAAAATCAGGGAATTGAACAATACCATACGCTATATTCTCTTTTTTGTCTATCTTATAAATCAACGCGACCTCATCATTCTTTTTGTATTCCGTGCCAATATTGCTCGCGTGAATATAACCTTCGGTTGTGATACGTTTTAACAGATCAGTCAAAACAAATATAAGATCACTGTACCCGATATGGTCTAAATAATGGAATTCCGTGTACTCGTCTTCAGTCTGTACAATGACATAATCTATCTCACTGCGCTCATCGTATATCACCTGGACATTCGGGCCTTCATAATTTTCCCAAAAAGCTGCCTCGTCAAATTCATCACCTTCGGTTTCTATGTCCGCCCCGCCTAAGTCCGCCGGTTTTATGCCGGCATCAGCATTCTCAGACGCGGTACCGGCGGCGGCTTCACCTTTTCCATCCGGTTTTGTCAACACATCCAGCAGAGTTGAACTTTCTTCCGCAAAAGAAAATGACGCTATAGCAAGACAAAAAAATAATAAACATCTTTTCATACTTTATTTATAGCGCATGATAGCCAGTTATTAAAGTCCCGAATAGCGGAGCGCCGTCCGCCGGCTTGACTGTAGTATTTCAGCCTGTATTTTTAGTATCGGCAGGCACGAATAATTCAAGTTTGGTTTCGGTTTTGCCAAGACCATTATTTACGAGATAAATACCCCCCCCCCCCCCACGAACCACTGCCAACCACCAGCATCACCTACAGCCCGGAGTTATTATTAAGGGCGGCGTTTTTTGCAAGTCAGTTGAATATAGCTGATGACTGCCCGACATCGGGCTGCCGGACAATTTCATTTAACATACACTTAAAACAGACGGTTTTTACAATGAATATATATATTGGACTTGTTCAAATACCTTTATCTATGACACCAAAAATAGGATGGAAATTTAAGGCTAATTATTTTATGATAGATTTATCCGCTGGATATAAATTTGTTGTTGTTGATGCGTACAATTACCAGAAAATAAAAAAGTATACCAGCGCAGGCGCTCAATTCGGGCTTGGCTTTAAGATGTTTTTTGAGAATTTGCATAGGAATAAGGAGCGATACCACTGTCCACCATACTCGCCCTTTTGATTTTCATAACACTCTCCGCTTTTCACCGGTTTGGGCCGCGATTTTCGTTGTTTACCAGTTGGGTTATGTGGTACTGAGGGACACCCTATGTCTGCCCTTGGGTTGTGAAACTGGTGTTCCATGTTTTTTACCATGTGAAGCTGCTCGTCCCGTGAATTGGGATACCTGTCTGTACTCATAATTTCCTACTAATTTTTGGTCAAGCCAATCACCTGCGATTCAAGGCACATCGCCTGAGATTCAAGCCTGAGCCCATAGCAGGAAACGGCGTCAATCACCTGTGCGCTCGCCGTTTTTGCTTCCCCCGTTCAAGCAAGACAAGCGCGTAATAGGCGGCAAAACCATACACGCTCATTATCGAAAGATTAAAAGCGAAAAACAAAACGGCGGGGCGTTCCTCCGGCCAGTAGTCAAAGGAAAAGCCGAGAATCAGTTTTGAAAACATATCCCTATCAAACGATGACCACACGCCGCAAACGGCAATCGCAAGCGCAATACTACGCAGAATAGCTTTTCTTGCGCGGTTTTCTCCGTTGATTCTCAAGATTTTGC
>JAISZZ010000121.1 GCA_031284385.1 Treponema sp. | reverse complement strand
AAAAACCCTGCAAGATCTTGCCACTCAGAACCGCAAAAACTATATTTCCCGCTGGATAGGCCGGGAAGTTACCGGAATATGCCTGTCTGACGCGCCGGAACCTTGCGCGGACGGCGGCGCGTTGGATTTTTTGACTGATAACTATCTGAAACTACGCGCATACATGAAATTTCACGCCCACGCGAAAATTCGCGCCCACGCCGCGTCCATTTTAGAGACTGCATACAAGGGGCGGCGATTCCGTTGTAAAATATCCGCTGCTTTTACAAGCGCCGCTTGTGAAAGCGACTCTCAAAAAAACGCCGACATTTTTGGTGAAGCGCTGGAGGAATGATTGAAATATCAAAAATACCGGCTTCCGGCAGTTTTTCCGGTGATTTTCTGGTTTTTCCACGTATTAAACCTTAACGCTCAGGACTTGCCGAGCCGCGTCAAACCGGTAAATTTTCCGTTCGCCCGCAATGCGGCGCTTGGCGGCGGCCATATTGGGCTCGACGGTGATTTTTCCAGCATTTTCACGAATCCTGCGGCGATGATTGGCATGGAACCTCAAAAAAAATTCGCTAAATTGGCCATAGATTTGATAGATGTCGATTTAATTTCTAAGGTGCTGTTTACGGATGATCCGCTTCCTGAATTTTCCGCGTTGCTCATTGACCGGTTTGAGGCCGGTCTGGATGTCGGCGGTCCCATAGCTTTCGGAATGATGGACAACAACTATGGCTGGGGGCTGTTCAATGTGTCAAGGCTGGGGCTGATTTGGGATAGGGACGAGATATACCTCATATCGCCCACGCTTACGGAGGAACTGATATTGGCCGGATCTTACGGACTACGTTTATATGACAGTCAGGACACGCAATTTGATGTGGGGATTACCGCGAAACTATTTATACGTGTGGGCTACATTTCGCCCCCCATCTATTTGCAACAGGTCAAGTATATTCTGCCTGATTTGCTTGAAATGCCGTTTGAAAACGAATTCGGCGCGGGCATCGATATAGGTTTCCGCTGGACCTTTGCCGGTTCGTTATCATTCGCCTTTGTGGTATACGATCCGTTTTCGCCCGTTTGTGTCATACAGTACAGCACCGCCGAAAAAATGGTGGATCAAGAGATCGTAGCCAACGGCGTAGTTCCCGTAACTACACGCGCAAGCGCCGGAGTCTCGTGGAAAATGCGGTCTCCTTTTTGGCACCGCTATTTCAGCGATATAACGTTAAGTTTTGATTATCTGGGCGTATTCGAAAATATGTCGGAAACTCCCCGCGACCCGCTGTTAAACATCGGCGCGGGCATAGAAATTCGTATGCTTGAAGTATTTTCGGTACGCGGCGGATTTAGGGATATGCTTCCAGCAGGCGGAATTGGCATCAATTTTACATTTATGAATTTGGATATAGCGTTTTACGGGAAAGAACTGGGCATCAAAGCCAACCAGTACACCACTTGGGCGATAGCGATAGACTTTTCATTCAGACGCTAGCTTCCTTAAGTCCCCGCAAGCCCCAATATTTGATGGAGCTCGGCCATGTTTGTCGGTTTAGGCTGTTCAACGCCGCTTTTTGTAACTTTTACGTTTATCACTGCGAACACGCGGAGCGGTTTTTTGGCGCCTTTTATCTTTACCGGCGGCAGTTCCTCTGTTATAAAGTATTTTTCAACAAGCCCCAGCGTATTTTCACTTATCAAAATATCTGTTCCAAAACGCTTGTTGAGAGCTTCCAGCAGGCGGGCGCGTTTTACGGCACTGCCGGTAAACGCATAAACGGAACCTGTAAGGCCGGCAAGCATGGTGCCTGAATTTATGCCGCAGCCTATTGCGAGCGTAACAAAAGGGGGCTTTCTGTCGTTTTCAGCCTCAACGCCGGTCGCGGCCATGGCTGCGTTATGTTTTACCAGTGCGGCACGTAAAAGCAGCGCCCCGCGGACGGCGTTCACCGCATCCAGTTCCGGACTACCGTCCGAAAAAGGTGCGCCCCAAACTTCCATCAATGTGTCGCCCGCGATTTTATCCGCCGTGCCGCCCGTTTTCGAGAAACTGTCCAGCATCATTGATAGTACGCTGTTCAAAATTCTGAGCGTCCTTTGCGGGGAAAGTCCTTTGGTAAGTCCCCTGAATCCTCTTAGTCCGGCGAAAAGCACGGTAACATTCTTGCTTTCACCATAAACCGGTATGCTTTTTAACACGTCTACGCCGGCGCGGCATTTTTCTGGAAGTCCGTGGAATATATTTTTTAGGTGTTCCTGTTCTAAAATTTCTTTTTCGATGTCATTTAAGATTTTTCCGTTAAACCTGTTTATCGAAAACGCGATAGCCGCACTTAAAATTATAGCAAGAAGTAACGCCGCGCCACAAAACATAAGATTTTCGCTCATAGTCCGGTTCAAGCCGCCAAGTACCACATCGAAGTTCGTTTCGCTGAGCACTGCTGCCTCCGCTATATTCAACTTTTGAGCCGCTCCAATGTATTTTACCCCGTTATCGTCGTCAAAAACGGCATCGATTTTTTGAACGGCGCTTTGTCGTGTCAAACGGACAAGCGGTTCACGCCAGTAATTTTTAGCCGTCATGATGAGCTGGGGGGTGGTATGCAGCAACAAATCGTCGCGGGCATTAACCATGAAAGTAATCTCCGCGCTGTCGTCAAATAACTGCGTAAAAACTTCAACTGAAAAAAAAGCGGCAAGCGCGCCGCCTGCGCCGTCCACCTTAAAAAACAGCGCGATAAGCGGTTTGCCAAAAAAAGGGGACGGATTTCCCAACAGCATGAGCAGCGCTTCTTCAAGCGCGGCAGCGTGTTCAATAAGCTCGCGTTCCGCGTCAAGATATGCGTCAATAGAATTTTCGCTCAACCCCTGCTCAAGGAAAAATTTTTCATTTATGATGCGTAAACCTGAGTCCGAAATGAGAGCTGCAAATTCAGGACGCGGCTTAAAAAAATCATCATAACTTTTTTTCCCAGAGACGGCGTTTTCTTCATAAACTACGCTCAACGCAAACAACGACAGAGCCTCCGCCCTCGCAGACATAAGCATAGTTTCTACCCGCGCCGCGGCGTTGAATGCGGCGGCGCGGGTAATTTCTGATGCCTGTAAAACAAGTTCTTTTTCAAGTTTCGAGTACATTCGGTATGCAATAAAACCGGATACAAAAATAATTATCCCTGCCGTCATACATACAATCCGGCACGTAACCTGCACACCGCGTTTTTTTCGCTGGGCAGCGGATGTAATTTTCGTGTTTTCAGTTTTTTTCATTCTGATAGTCAACTATAAGCCGGTATACGTCCTCCGCCGATTTATCATAGGAATACTTTTCCAAAAGAACGCCGGGCGGCTCTACCGGAGTTTTTAATAACTCATTTAAGTCAATGTCCACGCTGTACGGGTCTATGTAACGAGCGCATTTACCGTAAATCTCAGGCAGGCTCGCCGCGTCCGCAATAATCACAGGCGCTCCGCAGGACAGGGCTTCCAGCGGAGTGAGGCCGAAACCTTCATAATATGACGGCAGAATGAATGCCTTGCATCTTTCCATCAGAGCCTTTACTTTTGCATCGTCCATGTAACCTAAAAGGATAATATTTTTTGGATGCGTTTCGTCATTTAAACCTTTGTCCCGTGTTGTTGGAAGTTGTGAACCGGAAACCGCAAATATGTCTTCAGGATGTTTCGCGGCGTAATCAATAATCCACTTCATATTTTTTCGTTTTGAAATAGTTCCCAGTGAAAAATAAAACGGCTTTTCAAGGGCGGGAAAACTGTCAAACACGGAATAATCCGGCTTTACCGTTTTGAAGTGCATCCAACTGCTGTATATTACCTGTACACGCTCCTGTGGTATATTAAATGTTTTTGATATTTCATTTCTGCTATATTCCGATACGGTAACGATTTTTGCGGCTTTTTTCGTGATAAGGCGGTATTGATACATATTGTACAGTCGTACGAGTTTATCGCGGAAACTTGAAAAATCTTCTGGAAAAAGTTCGCAGTATATGTCATGTAAAAAAACTATTGACGGCACAAGCGGCAGGCAGGTGTTTCCATATTCAAGCACCGTATAATTTTTATGCCGCAGCAGAAAACCTTGTACAGTTACCATCTGCCAAGAAAGATGCGATTTAATTTTTGTTTTAAGCTGAATTATATCAATGTTTTTGTAATCAGGAATTGTAAGCGGATTGGACGGAATGATAAGCGCGATTTCATGGAAAGATGAAATTTTATCGAGACGCTTTGTAATTTCAAATGCATAACGTTCAATACCGTTGAACGGCCTGCACAAAAAATCTCCGTCTATCAATATTTTTTTCACGGCAGTTTCTCCAGGCCATTTTTAATGGCGTTATCATTTTTAATGATGCCGCTTTCTATACAAAGCCTGCGGCCACACTTTTCTATTGTTGTAAGGCGGTGCGCTATAACTATTAAAGTTTTATTTTTGCTTGCGTCATAAATTTCGTCCATAATTTTTGTTTCGGTTTCATTGTCAAGCGCCGAAGTCGCCTCGTCAAGAACAAGTATATCAGGATCGTTGTACAGGGCGCGGGCTATGCCGATACGCTGTTTTTGTCCGCCGCTCAACTGTATGCCGCCCTCCCCTACCATCGTTTTTAGGCCGTCTTTTTGCCGCAGAAAATCCCATATATTCGCCGTTTCAAGAGCCCGTATCAGGCGTTTTTCGTCATAATTTGAACCAAAAACAACATTCTCCGC
>JAISZZ010000114.1 GCA_031284385.1 Treponema sp. | reverse complement strand
TGGAGGATTATTATGTCAAAAAATATTTATTTTTTTGGTGATGGAAAGGCGGAAGGCGATGCCAAGATGAAGGATATTCTTGGCGGAAAGGGCGCGAATCTCGCCGAGATGACGAATCTGGGGATTCCTGTGCCGCCGGGTTTTACGATTTCTACAGAAGTTTGCGCGTCATACTATGAAAATGGGCAGCAGTATACGGCTGAGGTAAAAGATGCCGTACACGAAAACCTTGAACGGCTCGAAGCGCTGATGGGCAAAAAACTTGGGGACGCGGACGACCCTCTGCTCGTGTCGGTGCGTTCCGGCGCGGCAGTTTCAATGCCCGGCATGATGGACACGATTCTGAATTTGGGGATGAACGATAAATCTGTCCACGGCTTGGCGAAAATGACGGATAACCACCGCTTCGCGTGGGATGCTTACCGCCGTTTTATTCAAATGTATGGCGATGTTGTGATGGGCGTGCCGCGCGAAGAATTTGAACGCGCCATCAAAGGGATTAAAATAGCTAGAAAAATTGAGAGTGATACTGATCTTAACGCCGGTGATCTTGAAAAACTGGTTGAGGAGTATAAAAAAATTGTAAAAAAATTTACAAAAACAGACTTTCCGCAGGAACCTAACGATCAGCTTTGGGGGGCGGTAAACGCTGTTTTCGGTTCATGGATGAACGAGCGGGCGATAAAATACCGGGACTTGAACAAAATTCACGGTCTCAAAGGCACGGCGGTAAATGTACAATCTATGGTTTTTGGTAATTTTGGCGATGATTCGGGAACAGGCGTATGTTTTAGCCGCGATCCTTCCACCGGCGAAAGGATTTTTTACGGTGAATACTTGATGAACGCGCAGGGCGAGGATGTTGTAGCCGGTATTCGTACTCCGCAAAAGTTGTCGCAGCTTGAAAAACACAATCCTGAAGTGTACAACCAGCTTACCGGTATCAAAGATACGCTGGAAAATCATTTCCGCGATATGCAGGACATGGAATTCACGATACAGCAAGGTAAACTTTTTCTGCTGCAAACACGAAACGGCAAACGCGCCGGCGCAGCCGCGGTAAAATGCGCTATCGACATGGTGGCGGAAGGGCTTATCGACAAAGAAACGGCGATAATGCGTGTTGAACCGGAACATATCGATCAACTTTTACATCCGATGATTGATACAAAGGCGCTAAAATCGGTAAAACCCATGACTAAGGGACTGAACGCTTCTCCCGGCGCGGGCTGCGGACGCATCGTATTTACCGCCGCCGATGCCGAAAATTGGCACAGCAACGGAGAAAAAACATTGCTTGTCCGTCAAGATACCAGTCCGGAAGACATCGGCGGCATGGTTGTTTCGCAGGGAATCCTTACATCGACCGGTGGAATGACGAGCCACGCGGCGGTTGTGGCTCGCAGCCTTGGAACACCGTGCGTAGCGGGCGCTAGAGGCGTGTCCGTACTAGGTAAAAAAGTGAAAATCGGTGATAAAGTATTCAAAGAAGGAGATTGGATAACGATAGACGGCTCATCCGGCAATGTTTACGTGGAAAAACTGCCGCTGGTAAAACCAAAACCGAGTAAGGATATGGAAACATTTCTTGATTGGTGCGATGAGATACGCGGCGCTTCGGTACGCGGTGATGTTCACGGTTTCAAAATCCGTACCAACGCTGACCAGCCGGAGGACGCGGCGCGGGCTTTTGGATTCGGCGCGGATGGCGTAGGCCTTTGCCGTACGGAACATATGTTTTTTGACAAGGCAAAGTTGATTCATTTCCAAGCGATGATTCTTGCCGACACGCTGGAAGACCGCAAAAAGTCAATCAAAAAAATTCTGACGCTGCAAAAAAAAGACTTCATCGGCATATTCAAAGCGATGAACGGCAAGCCGGTTACAATCCGCCTGCTCGACCCGCCGCTGCACGAATTCGTGCCGCATACAAAACCGGAAATCGCGGAGCTTGCCGAACATCTTGGTATCCCGCCGAAAGCTCTTGAGCCGAAAATAGCCAAACTGCGTGAGTCGAATCCGATGCTTGGACACCGCGGCTGCCGCCTCGCCGTCACTTATCCAGAAATCTACGATATGCAGGTTGAAGCTATCGCTCTCGCCGCCTGCGAATGTTTAAAAAAAGACATCAAGGTTCATCCTGAAATTATGATACCGATAGTGATGAGCGCCCGCGAACTCAAACTGCTGCGACCCAACGCGGAGGCAGTATTACAGCGCGTGATGGAGAAAGCCGGCGTAGATATTCCTATTCGTATAGGTACGATGATAGAAGTGCCGCGCGCCGCGCTGACATCAGGCCACATTGCACAGTACGCGGACTTTTACAGTTTTGGTACCAACGATCTTACCCAGATGACATTTGCGTTCAGCCGCGACGATGTTGGCTCATTCGTCCCTTCCTACCTTGAGAAGCATGTGTTGGATGTTGACCCGTTCAAGTCAATAGACGAAAACGGCGTTGGCAGGTTGATGAGGCTTGCCATAAAAGAAGGCCGTGAGACAAAGAACGATTTAAAAATAGGCATCTGTGGTGAACACGGCGGAGATCCGGAAACGATAGACTTCTGCTACCGCGCCGGCCTTAACTATGTGTCATGCTCGCCGTTTCGCGTACCGGCGGCCCGGCTTTCGGGTGCACAGGCGGTCATAAGGAACAGAGATAACTGAACGCTATGGCGGCCTCAAATATTCGCATTAAACCTTAAACCTTGCATCCGCTAATGGAACGGCGCTGTGGCTGTTCCATTAGCACTGTCCTAATCGGGCTATAGACTGGATTGTACGGTAAAGCAGGCTGCGTTTTTGGGGGAGGGGAGGGGAGGGGGAGTCTCCCCCTGAAAGCGTTTTTTCAAATTGCCGAACTCATGTTATGTTAAAACCGCAGCCCGCAAACGGCATGGATATAGCGACACTTGCATAATGTACAGATACTAAGGCGGCTGGCCGGTTTGTGTATGTGTATCCCTGATGGCGGGGTTAACAGCGGCGGGAAATTATTGTAAAATGTCGGGTTATGAACGCAAACGAGTTAAGGCGAAAGTATATAGAGTTTTTTAAATCAAAGCGCCACGCGCAGATACAGGGAAAATCGTTGCTGCCGGACAATGATCCTACTGTTCTGTTTACAACGGCGGGGATGCATCCCCTTGTACCATATCTGCTGGGTGAGGAACATCCGGCTGGGAAGCGTCTTGTAAACGTGCAGAAGTGCATACGCACCGGCGACATCGATTCGGTCGGCGATTTTAGCCACCTGACATTCTTCGAGATGCTGGGCAACTGGTCGCTCGGCGATTACTTTA
>JAISZZ010000096.1 GCA_031284385.1 Treponema sp. | reverse complement strand
CGCTCATGCCGGATGCCCTAGCCGGACTTCTTTTGCTTCTTGGACACAACGTCAAACACGACCGCGACAAGAAGCACAAGCCCTTTTACGGCGCGCTGCCAGTTTGAATCTATGCCCATGATTGACATACCGTTGTTCAACACGCCCATAAAGATAGCACCTATAACAGCGCCGCTTACCGTGCCGGTGCCGCCGTAAGCGGAAGCGCCGCCTA
Organism: Treponema sp.; assembly: GCA_031284385.1. The sequence goes on along the minus strand of JAISZZ010000096.1, from coordinate 10,667 downwards.
TGAAACAAGAGGCTATAGCGTCAAGCTCATAGTTGGTACCTGCGGACGGAGCCGCGGAATTAAAACGCGCAACGCACATCAGTGCCGCCACGCCGGACAGAAAACCCATGTTAGCATAGGCGAAAAAGAGCATACGATTCGTGTTTATGCCGCTCATCTTTGCCGCTTTTTCGTTGCCGCCAAGCGCGTAAAGATACCTGCCCGGAACAGTGTATGACGTAAAATAACTGTAAATCAAAACTATCGCCGCGATTATGATAAGAACAACGGGAACGCCTTTATTGAGGGCAAGCAGAAAGAATAAAAACAGTACTACCGCGGATATTACGATAAGCTGAAGCGCAAAAATAAAACCGGGACCCGTTTCGTACCCTTTCTTTTTCTTTGCTATCCGTCCCAATATCTGGCTTACTATATAAATCAGAATCGTTATCACGCCTATAGCGGTGGTTACGGCGAAGGTAAGGGAATTATTTCCGCCTGACGGGATAAAACTTGTGAAATACTTTAGGTAGTTTGAGGGAAACGGCGATATTGTAAGGCCGTTCAACACTATCAACGCGAGGCCGCGCCACAGCAACATCCCCGCGAGGGTAACGATGAATGGCGGAATTCTGATGTATGCTATCCAGAAACCCTGCCATGCCCCTATCAGTGTACCCAGCGCAAGGCAAAGCAGGATGCTGACATATATATTTGCGCTCATATTGACGACTAACGTTCCGGCGACCGCGCCGACAAGTGCGACGATAGAACCAACAGAAAGGTCTATATTGCCGCCGGTAAGTATACAGAGCAGCATACCGGATGCCAATACGACAACGTATGCGTTCTGACTGATCAAATTTGATATGTTCGCGGGCGCGAAAAGTGAACCCTTACCCGACAGGACTATCAAAACCTGAAAAAACAACATCACAACAACCAGCGCGAGCAGCATAGTATTTTTTTTGAGAGAGTTTTTTATATTTTGCGTGTGTTTGACTAACGAATTATCCATTGTACATCCATCCTTCATATAATTTGCAATCGAATAGTTTCCAAAGTTTTAGTTTGAAATCCGTCCGGCGGCATCCGGCTTTTCGGAAGCCAAAATTATCGCCATAATTTTTTCCTGAGAAGCGTCCGTCGCTTCCAGTTCACCCACGATGCGTCCTTCATTCATCACGTATATGCGGTCGCTCATACCAAGAACTTCCGGCATTTCTGACGAAATAATGACGACGCTTTTGCCTTCGGCCACGAGACCGTTGATGATAGTGTAAATTTCGTACTTTGCGCCGACATCTATGCCTCGAGTCGGCTCGTCAAGAATCAGAATTTCCGGATCGGCGAACATCCACTTACTTAGCAGCACTTTTTGTTGATTTCCGCCGGAAAGACTGCCGACATCCTGCAAGACGCTGGAGCTTTTTGTTTTGAGTTTTTTCCTGTAATCTTCCGCGACATTTATCTCAAGATCATGGTCTATGACTAGATTATCACTTACCTTGTCCATCCTTGCGAGCGTAGTGTTTTTCGATATGGGATTTGCTAAAATCAGCCCGTCGCCCTTTCTGTCTTCCGTAACATAGGCCAGTTTGTTTTTAATCGCTTCCTCTACATTTTGTAACTCTACTTCTTTCCCACCTATGAATAGCTGTCCGCTTATTCCCGTACCGTAACTTTTTCCGAATATGCTCAGGGCGAGTTCCGTCCGTCCTGCGCCCATGAGTCCGCTGATACCGACGACTTCGCCCTTTCTTATGTTGAAGTTTACCTTGTTACAGATAATCTGATTTGCGTTTAGCGGGTGGTGCACCGTCCAGTCCTTCACTTCGAGCGCGATTTCTCCAATATGGGACTCGCGTTTTGGAAAACGGTTGACAAGGCTGCGGCCTACCATCGCGCTGATTATGCTTGCCTCGTCGAATCCGGTTTTCTTGTCCAACATCGTTATCACCTCGCCGTCCCGTATAACGGTGATGTTATCCACAACGGATGCGACTTCGCCGAGTTTATGGGAAATCAGGATGGAAGTAACGCCGGATTTTCTGAGTTCTTTCAAAAGTTCCAAAAGGTGAATAGAATCTGTTTCGTTAAGGCTGGCCGTAGGCTCGTCAAGGATAAGAAGGCGGACATCCTTGGCAAGCGCTTTCGCGATCTCGACAAGCTGCTGTTTGCCGACGCCTATGTCTTTTATCAGCGTGTGCGGCGACTCGCTAAGCCCGACCTTTTTCAGCAGGGCTGCCGCCTCGATATACGTCGTGTCCCAATCAATTTTGAAGAATTTGCCGCGCTCGTTACCCAAAAAAAGGTTTTCACCTATTGAAAGGTAGGGGACAAGCGCCAATTCCTGATGAATTATGACGATTCCCTTCTTTTCGCTCTGCTTTATTGTGTGGAATTCGCATTTTTCGTTATCAAAGATAATATCGCCGGAATATGTTCCCGCTGGATACACTCCGCTTAACACATTCATAAGGGTTGATTTTCCGGCGCCGTTTTCGCCGACTATTCCGTGAATTTCACCGCGACCTACCGAAAGATTTACATTTTTTAACGCGGTAACGCCGGAAAATGTCTTTGTGATATTTCTCATATCAAGGAGTTTATCTGCCATATACAATCCTTACGGCAATGCCGATTGACTGGCTTGCCTCATTGCCCTATGTTTGCTAATTCTAACGGACGGCGGAGCCGCAAGAGGCGGCATACAGGAACGTGCCCGGATGCGGCCTCGCGTAACATTAATCCGCCGCCTGCCATATCGCTTATGCGGTTGGAAAAACACGACCAGCGGCGCGTGATGATGCGCTGTGTCAGCTCGTCATCACGCAGGCTAGGTCATGTTATATCCTTGACATAAGCAATTAAAATAATGCGCCGCATTATTTTGCGCGGTGGCTTACTGAATATCGGACAGTTTGTAATAGCCGCTTTCTATAAGTACGGACTGGATGTCTTTTGGTTCTACGATTATCGGGTCGCAGAGGAAAGACGGGATTACGCCTGTACCGTTGTTGTAAGTTTTCGTGTCGTTGACGGAAGGCTCCGACCCTTTAGCCAAAGCATTCACCATTTCAACAACCTTGCTTGCGAGTGTGCGGGTATCTTTGAATACGGACATAGATTGCAAACCGGCATTCATAGTTTTAACGGAAGGTTTATCGCAGTCCTGGCCGGTGATTATAGGGAAATTATCTTTTGTATATCCTGCGTTTACGAGCGCGTTGGTAACGCCGTTGGCGGTTGAATCGTTGGAACAAAGCACTGCATCAAGTTTTGTCCCCCCCCCCCCCCTATATCCTACGGAAGTGATGATATTCTCGAAACGTTTTTGAGCTTCTTCCGATGACCAGTTGGGAGTAGCGACCTGCGCTTGAGTCGTCTGACCGGACAGGACTTTTAGTTTACCGCTGTCTATGTACGGTTTGAGGACGGACATAGCGCCGCCAAAGAAGAAGTTTACGTTGTTATCGTCAGGAGCGCCGGTAACAAGTTCAATGTTGAAAGGGCCGGTTTCCGTTGTAAGGTTCAACTTTGATTCAATGTACTGACCCTGTAACACACCTACCTTAAAATTGTCGAATGAAGCGTAATAACTTACCGCATCACTGTTCATTATCAGCCGGTCATAAGCGATGACGGGTATCTTTTTTGACTTGGCTTCTTTAAGAACCTCTGTGAGGGACGAGCCGTCAATAGCCGCGATAACAAGGACTTTCACGTTGCCTGTTATCATGTTTTCGATCTGCGATACCTGCATCGGAATCTCGTTATCCCCGCCGTACTGCAAATCGACCGTGTAACCGGCGGATTCGAGCTGCGCTTTCATGTTAGCGCCATCCTGATTCCAGCGCTGCAAACTCTGGGTAGGCATGGATACACCTATTTTTACCTTGTCGCCAGCCTTTTGGCATCCTGCGGCAAAAAATATCAGTGCGCCAATACATAGAAACGCAGCCATACCAATAAATTTTTTCATAAATTCTCCTCCAAAAAAGTATTTCTGGTAATTGTACCGTTCATCAGTCATTATTACCAGTCAGTTGAACTATTATAAAACATTATTTATAGAAAGGCAATAAGCCGAATTACCTAATAATTAATCGAGGGAAGCGCCGATTAAATTGAGTCCCCGTCAGCATAGCTGGCGCGCCAGCTATGCTGACGGGGACTCATCGGATTAACGCTAAGGAACTGTAAGGAAATAACATGACCATTTGGTCATGTTATTTCCTTATTGCATAAGCAATTAAAATAAAATGCTGTGCATTTTATTTTTTTACAGTTCCTAATTTACTTCGCGTAATTCGCGGACCCATTCCGGGGCTGCAACGGATTTGGGGGGTAGCGGAATAACCGCCTCACGGATATTTTGCCACAGATAGGCGGTTATGGAGCGCAGGGGGGACGGACGAAAAGGCGGCTATGTGCAACAATGAGTATGGAAATCGTCCCCCCTTTAAAAATATAACGGCTTGCAAAGGCCACGCTGTCTTGACATAAACGGTAAAAGTCTCTATAACTCTTATAGTCATAGTAATTCGATATAATTACTAGAATATATTTTGGAGGAATTATGATTCTAAAAAAGACAGGCGCGCCGCTGATTCTGGCGGCGGTACTGACGGCGGCGCTTTTGAGCGGCTGCAACAAAAAGGCTCCGGTGGCGGAGGTCGTTACGATTTATGCCGCTACCGGCGGTTTTCCGCGGCCATTTACGTTTGTGGACGAGAGCGGCAAGTTATCCGGTCACAACATAGAGCTTATAGAGGCGGTTTTTGAGAGGCTGCCTCAGTATAAACTTCAGCTTGAAGTAACCGATTTTCCGTCTATTTTCGCCGGACTCGATGCGGGGCGTTACCAGATTGGCGTAAATAACTTTGCCGAAAACGAGGAGCGCAAGCAAAAATATATTTTCAGCGACCCGATTTTCGTGAACCGCTATATTGCGGCTGTCGCGGCGAATAACACTGACCTGGGCAGCGAAATTAAAGATTTTGGGAGTTTGGCCGGAAAAACATCCGCCGATCAGGTGGGAACGAACATGGCTACGGCGATTGAAAACTACAACAAGGAACATCCCGAAGCGCCAATAAAAAATTCGTACACCGAGTCGGATATTCTGATGGTTTTGCGGGAAGTTGAACAGGGAAAATGGGACTTCAACCTCATTGACAAGCCGATGTTCGAGGCGTATCAGCGGGAATTCAATCTGAATCTAAAAGGTATAGAGCTTTCTGACGATGTTTCCGGTAAATTAATGAAAACGCCGTACAGTTATCTGATAATAGGAAAGGGTAACGAACAACTGGCGGAAGATATCAACAAGGCTCTGAATGAGGTTATCGCGGACGGCACGTCAAAGCGTATCAACGAAAAATACTTTGGTTCCGATTATTCACCGGTTGTAAAATAAATGGCAAACTTGTTCGACGTTTCGCTGGTTTTTACCCAAATTCCCAGAGTGCTCAACGCACTGCCGGTAACTTTGTACCTCACGCTATTGTCACTGGTCTGCGGGCTGACGCTCGCGCTTGCAGTGGCAGTGGTAAAAATCACGAAAGTCCCCGTATTGCAGCAAATTTGCGCGGTTTATGTGTCGGTAACGAGGGGAACCCCGCTTATAGTGCAGCTTTACCTGACTTACTTCGGGATTCCCCTGATTTTACGGTATGTAAACTATTACAACGGGACAAATTTTAACATTAACGCCGTCCCGCCAATTTTCTTTGCGCTTGTCGCGCTCTCGCTGAATCAGGGCGCTTACAGTTCAGAGACGATTCGGGCGGCGATACTGTCCGTTGACAAGGGGCAAATAGAGGCGGCTCATTCACTCGGCATGACAACGGGACAACTTTTGCGCCGTATTTTGATACCGCAGGCATTTGTAGTCGCACTCCCATCACTTGGCAATTCACTGATAGCCCTGCTGAAAGAAACATCGCTCGCATTCGTCTGTTCCGTAGTCGAGATAACGGCTAACGCGAAAATTCTTGCCGGAAACAGCTACCGGTTCTTTGAATCCTACTGTTCCGTGGCGATAATCTATTGGCTGCTCACGTTTATCATCGAACAATCGGTGCGCTATGCGGAAAAACGGATTCGTATACCGGATATGCCGCCGGCTGCCGCGCCTTCAAATACGGTAAAAAAATGATAGATATTAAAAACTTAAGCAAACGATTTCACAACAATGTTGTGCTGGATGGTATTAGTCTGAGTATAAAAAAGGGTGATGTTCTCGCGTTGATAGGGCCTTCGGGAACTGGAAAATCTACGCTGCTGCGCTGTATCAACCTGCTTGAACGTCCCGAAGAAGGCAGTATCCGTATAGGTGATTTTTCGATGGATCTGACGGACAGAAGAAAGCCTCAAACGCTGGAACTTCGACGGCGGACAGCAATGGTTTTTCAGCAATTCAACTTGTTCAAGCATAAAACGGCGCTGGAAAACGTGATGGAAGGGCTGATAACTGTAAAAAAATTGCCCAAAGCTGAGGCGGAACAGCTTGCTCGCAGCCAGCTTGAGCTTGTGGGTCTTGGCGACAGGCTTAACCACTATCCGCAGCATCTTTCCGGCGGACAGCAGCAGCGTGTGGCCATAGCGCGGGCGCTGGCGATGAAACCGGATGTGCTTTTATTCGATGAACCGACTTCCGCCCTTGATCCGGAGCTTGTCGGCGAAGTGTTGGATACGATTAGCCGGAGCGCCAAGGCTGGTTATACGATGCTGCTTGTGTCCCACGAAATGCAGTTTGTCCGTACGGTCGCATCCCGCGTTATCTTTCTGGAAGGTGGAAAAATTGTTGAGGACGGGAGCGCGGAAGAGGTATTTAGCAAACCGCGAAACCGGCGGACACGGGAATTTTTGGCAAGAATTAACCGGCTCAATTCACCGGATTACGCAATTTAGCGCTAACACATCCGCTTTAGACGCGGCTAACGCACTACGCTTCAAAAGCGGGCTTCAATCCCTTACGCGGCGGCTTATCTGTTTGCGCTTTTCATGTTTCTTATTCACACAATTATTTCTGATTTAATCAGAGCCGCCTTAGGGCAACGCTGATTAACTTGAAGCCTCGCCAGCATAGCTGGCGCATCATCGTTGCCCTATGTATTTCCTTACAGTTCCTTATGCGTTTTTTATCTTGAAAACTCCAAAACCGGGTGGATTATCGTGTTTTTGTGGCTTTTTTTGTTGAAAAAAAGCCATAAAAGCCTACAAGCGCAATCGACTGCTAGACTGGATGCTGGAATAAACCTAGACTGTATAAAAACGAGATGGAAAGCTGGAGGAAGGAATAGATGAGCCTTTTGAGTTTAAATTTCAACTGGAAACTGATGGCAAAAGTTCAGGATATTCTGGCGGTCATTGACGGACCAAAATCTTGCCGCGTGCATAACTTTGCCGGACGTGTCGTAGGCAGTATCTCCAAACCATACAATCCCATGTGCACGCTCTTTGATGCCGCTAAGATGCTCAAAACCCTGAAGGCGGGGGGCGGGGGGCGCGTATTCTTTGAATACGGCACAGGCTGGGTTCCGACGCTTCCAATAGGATTTTGGCTGGGAGGCGCGGAAAAAACAATCACGGTGGACGCAAATACTTATATGCAAAAACAGTATGTAACGGAAGCTGTTGGAATAATCGTAAAGAACGCTGGAAAAATAAAAGAAGTGTACGGAAACTTGCTGGACGAAAAGCGTCTGAACGCGCTCGCGGATTATGCCGCAAAAAATAATATCAACATAAAAGAACTTCTTGAGCTGTGCCGCATCGAATATATGGCGCCGACGGACGCGGCGTGTACGGGGCTGCCGGACAAAAGTGTAGACGCTCATGTTTCACACTTTGCTTTCGAGCATATTCCGCCTGATATTCTAAAAGCGATTCTTTTGGAAGGCGGCAGGATTATAAAGCCAAACGGTTTATTCATAAATACGGTTGACTATCAGGATCATTTTGCCGTTTACACAAAAACCATTCACCGCCTTAACTTTTTACAGTACAGTGATGAGGAATGGGAAAAATACAACAGCAACAAATATACTTATGTAAACCGGATGCGGCACGAAGATTTTTTGAAGCTGTTCGCGGAACTCGGCCATGAAATTATTTATATGGAATCGAATCAAGATGAAAGCATAAAAAAACTTCTTGACAGCGGGCAGGTAAAACTTGATAAAAAGTATCAAGCCATGTCCAAAGATACGCTGCCGGTAATGGGCGCGTGGTTTGTGTCCAGAATACCTTTTTAATCCCATTCGGATGCCTCTTCGAGCGTCCTTATTCGCAGTGGGGGTTTAATACCCCGCCGCTCTGCGGCGGAGAGGTTCATTATAATTTGGGTAACATTTTCAATTTGAGGCATACCCCTTTTTGGGTAACACTTTTGATGCGGCAATGCGCGCTCTTTACGCCGGAGGCTCTAATCTGCTACGCTGTTACTAAGCCGTTGTTTAAACCGCCGTTTTCAAAGGATACTCTATGAAACGAATCATTTACATCATTTTGTTTTTTGCGGCTGTTACATCGGCCATGCCCAAAGACAGGTTAGCGGTGCTGCCGTTTGCCGGTGGTGAGGATGATGAAGGTGAAGCGATAGCCGAATTGTTCTCATTCACGCCGGAATTGAATCAGGAGTTTGAGCCGGTACCGCGTACCGGAATAAACCGCGCCATCGAAGCTGAACAGATATTTCAGCGAGATTTGGGAGCAGCCAATACTCAGAATGCCGCCGCACTGGGACAAGAACTCGGCGTAAAGTATGTGGCTTGCGGAGATATAACCGCTCTTGGAAATCAAAAACTGCTTACAATACTAATAATAGATGTGGAAGAACTCAGACTGATAACAGGCGATATACAGACCTACACTAAAATTGAGGATATTCGCCCCAAGCTGCCTGATATGGCGCGGGCAATGACGGAAATCGCACGGCTCAACACTTCCGGCCTTCCGCGCCTCGCGCTCGCGCCCGTTAGACTTACCGGCGGCGGGGACTCAGGCAGCGCGGATACGTTAGCGCATATTTTGGCCATATACATCACGAAAAACGGCAAATACGCCGTGTATCCGCGGACTTCAAGTCTTGAACAGATGCAGTCTGAATATGAGGATGACAGGCTGCCTGTTCCGTACGAGAACAGCGCCCCAAACATGACGCTCTCTGTAACGGCGCGTAAACTTGGAACGTATACCATGTTTAACGCGGCGATAATAGATATGACTTCCATGGTTCAAATCGCAGGCGATTCGGTGGACTACAACACTCTCGATGACGGCATTTTGGCTATGAAATCGCTCGCTTTAAAGTTGTCAGGCATCAATACTAATTACATGGCCGGCAGCGCGGAGGATTTTTCCAAAGCGGTAGACGAAATCAACTCAAGCGGCGGTTCCGGCTGGGAGTACAGCATCGTTGTAGACGGCGATTTCGCGGTAAATGGCGTTTCTTTTACCGCAAACGCGCAGAAAACAATTATCATCAGTGGAAAAACCTCCGCCTGCGCCCTTTCAAGCAATAAAACTTCTACTGCGCTTTTTACCGTTCAAGGCGGCGTAACGCTAATACTGGATAGAAATATTACGCTTCGCGGCGGCGGCAGGGATTCTGTAATAATGGATGTGCGGGGCGGAACGCTCGTTATGAAGGCAGGCGCTCTTATACGGAGCGGCGGACGGGGCGGCGTAATAGTTCGCGGTGGCGGCAAATTCAGGATGGAAGGCGGCTCTATCAGCGGGAACGCGAGGGATAGCGACAGCGGCGGCGGCGGCGTTTATGTCGGCATAGGCAGCGTTTTCACGATGGAAGACGGGATAATACACGATAATTACGCGAAGTATGGCGGCGGCGTTTATGTTTCCGGTATGGGTGCCCGGTTTACCATGACGGGCGGCACAATAACCGGAAATAACGCGGCTTATGGCGGCGGCATCTGCGTGTCTGGCGTGGGAGCGGAATTCGTGATGGCCGGCGGCCTAATAGCCAAAAACCCGGCAAGATGGGGCAGCGGCGTGTACGTGGAAGGCGGCAGATTCGTAAAAACTGGAGGCGGTCATATCGAAACGGACAACTCGTTAGGCGAATATTGCGTATTTATTTTTGACGGTGGTAAAGTCCGAAAAAACGCCGCTGGGCCGGATGCGCGGCTCGACAGTTTAAAGACAGGGCTTGCCGGAGGCTGGGAATAGCGCGGCTACTCCATCAACGGATTATATGCCGGAAATTCAAAGTCATCTAAAGAAGGCAGGGTAAGATCAAGCTGAAAGCCGTCATCCTCATCTTTCGTTGTGTCAAGCGCTCCGTCCAAAACCGGCGCGGTATACTTCCCGGGCGGGATACCCGGAAGCTGGCCTAAGTCAAGAGAAGGCATCTTCAAATCCGCTACTACATCGCGGTCATCAAACGAAGCAATTCCGGTACGCATTGATTCTATCGCAATATGCGATCTGCTGTACTCGCCGCCGCCATCGTGATAGGTACAATATTCAGCCGGGCGAAACCGTTCAAGAAATGTCAGCGTTACCGCGCCTTCATTACAAGACGGCGTTAAAAGCTGCCCTGATTTAGCGCAAACCGTAATGTCAACAACGCCGGTTTCAGGCCGCTTAAAGTCTTTGGCGGGCAGCCCGCGGTGAATTTCACGCATGAAGTCTCCCCAAATAGGCCCCGCCAG
>JAISZZ010000069.1 GCA_031284385.1 Treponema sp. | reverse complement strand
ACAAAAACTGGAACGGGCGGAAATGCGGCTTAAGGCCTGGGAATTACACGGGTAACTTCATTCTATATTCTTCCTTCCCAGGGGTAATTCCAACCCGATAGTCTGTAAAAAATTTTCGTCTAATAGCAACCCGGGGGCAGGGCAGTCTGCGGCAATATGTCCCTTATATAAAAAAATAACCCTTTCCGCAAGTTCCTGCGCCATATCAAGATCGTGGCTCGCGATTATTTTAGTACATCGCAGGTTTTTCAATAACTCGATGAGATTTTTTCGCGCCCGCGGATCGAGCGCGGCAGTCGGTTCGTCAAGCAACAAAATTTCACTTTCCATAATCAGGACCCCGGCCAAGGCGGCACGTTGTTTTTCGCCGCCGGAAAGGGTGTAAGGGGGACGCTCCGAAAGCTCTTCGGCATCCACAGATTTCAAGGCGGCAAGCGCCCTTGTCTTCGCTTCATCAGGGCGCATGCTTTTTTTCATAATACTAAACGCGACATCCTCCCAAACAGTGGGCATAAAAAGCTGATTATCCGGTTCCTGAAACACAATTCCCGCATTACCTCCGGCACCGCCCTCACTTTCGATAATTATTTCACCACAGGAAGGTTTTACGCATGAAGCAATAATTTGCAATAAAGTTGATTTACCCGAGCCGTTGGCTCCGGCGATACAAACACACTCGTCTCGTTCAACAGAAAAACTGATGTCATCAAGGGCGAGTATCGTTTTGTCGTAACAATGCGAAATATTCTTTACAATTAGATGATCCATACAACCACCACGAAAAAAACGGCGCTGATTGACAACAGAACACTGTCTCGTATTCTCCACTTAAAAGATATGATAATGGGAAAGCTGCCGCCAAAACCACGGCTTGACATGGCAATCCAGACTTTTTCCGCTCGAAACGCCGCGCGTGTAAGCGTTGCGGCGAATACTGCCGCCATAGAGTGCCACTGGTATACGATATTATGTTTTACGAGGCGCGAACGCATTGAAACGAGGGCCATGGCGAGGCCTTCATATAATAAAAATATATATCGGTAGGTTAAAACAAAAAGCGAAACAAGTTTTTCAGGCGCTTTGAGCGCGGACATTGACGAGGCAAGAACGCTTATACTCATCGGTGCTACAAAACTCATATATACTAAGGCCGCACAATTAATACGGAGTGTATACAACAAAGCCATATACGGGTTAAATCCGGCAATAACCGGTATCCACAAGGCGAAAGCCATCATATTTACCGGAATAAGCCTTTGAATAGTTACGCGGAATTCGCGCAGTAAAACACACAAGCTTGCCAGTATTACCCCGCCCAACAAAACCGTATTCGTTATATTTACCACAGAAATTATGACAGACGCTGCCGAAAGAAGACGGCAGCGACCGTCAAAAGATTTCAGTAAATCCTTTTTATATTCGAGCCGGTCGAGATACATATTTAGGCAGCATCTTTGAAAGGAACGCCACGATAAATAGTGACATAACACCTTCCACAACGGCAAGCGGCAAATTTGCGGCAAAAAGCAAAGCAGCTGTTGCTTTAAGCTCCATGTTAGACAAAAACAATGCCGCTGTTACCAGAGCGGTACCGGCAATCACCGCGGTAAACCCCCCGGCAAACGCGCCGGGGAATTTGAGTTTTTCCGGCATGATACGGAAAACAACCCCTCCCGCCAGTGCCGCGGTCCCCATGGCGGTGGTGTTTACCCCCAGAGACAGAAGGCCGCCGAACTGGAACAGAAAGCCCTGTAGCAGGAGCGCAATAAAAAGCGCAGGGATCGAGCTCCAGCCCAGTACGATTCCAGCAAGGCCGAGGAGCGTCAGATGAATACTCGAAGGACCTACCGGGACATGAATAAGGGAGGCTAAAAAGAGTACCGAAGAAACCAACGCCGTTTCCGGCAGTTTTTTCACCGGAGTCTTTTTTAGTCCGATTGCCAGTCCGCCCGTCGTGAACGCCCAGCCCGCCGCGATGACCGGCATCGAGAGTACCCCTTCGCTAATGTGCATGGGCAGCCCCCGGTGTGGCCTCTCCGGCGGGAGTTCCCGGTTTTTTGAATTTTCGCCCCATTAAATACCAAAACGCAAACACGTTAAAAATGAGGCTCAAGCCCAGCGCGGTTGCGATGAGGGTTGGCAATTTACCGGAAGGGGCCGCATTTTGTACCGTGGCCGCCGTTTCATCAGAGACGGTGATAATTATTTCCCCTCTGTGGCCCATGCCGTCTTCCGCTGTCAACCGCCAATCGCCTGACTCAAAGGGGACAAAGCTAAAATACCCGTCGCGGTCGGTCATGCTTTCCTGCACGGTAGCGTCCGGTGTGGAGGGCGGGTAGACCTTGACTGTGGCAAAAAGCATTGATTCGCCATCCGTATAGCCAAACCGGACAGTCCTGACCCCGGCCTGGCCTGTCACATCGGAAATATCCACACCGTGGGCAAAGGCCTTAGCCGGGATAAAAAGAGCCGCCGTCAAAAGCGAACAAACGAAAAGATATTTCATGCTGACCTCTGTCTGCGTTTCGTCATTTTACTTTACCGTAAAGAGCAGTGTCGCCGCCGGGTTTTCCTCATCAGTTTCCGGGGTGTTTACTCTCTGTGTCTCCCGGGCGCGGAAAATCCACACCACAGGTTTTCCGATATCGGGATGGTCCAGCCTGAAGGAAATCTCGCCGTTATTGTCGGTCCTTCTTCCGGTGGAAGCCCATGCGTCTATGGTCCGGTAATCATAGTAATCATAGCTCGCCTTGACTTCCGCGTTTGGAAGAGGCCTGCCCCGGTACAGCACTCGCAACCTCATCGTAGAATTCCTCGTCATGTCCGCGGGGTTGTCCAGGGGGATAATCTCAATGTCATGGCCGAGGGGCGTGTTGAATGTCCTGTCGGTCCTGCTCGGGTTAAGGTAATATTTGGCCCATTTTGAAAAGTGACTGGTCCTGGTAATATTTTTTCCCGAATTTGCCGCCGCCGCTTGGCGTTTATTCATGCTGACGCGGCTCCCGTCCGAGAATGTTGTCGTATAGCCGCCTATACTCCTGAAAACAGCGATGGCGAGATTGTTATCCGTGAGGGTGTACTTCCCTTCATACAAGAGCCGGTCCCTGTTTTCCGTCAAGGGGAGGTTTGCTCCCTTGACGCCGTTTTTGTACACATTCATTTCGACCGCATCAAGACCCTCAAGCTCCTCGCCGACCAGGTTATAGTGGGATGAAATACCAAAAAGCGTAACCGTGTCCCCCGATCTGTAATCCTTTGCCGTATCGCTGGGGATGAGGGTGGTTTCGTGGGCAAAGGCAAAACCCGCGAAAACGAGACTGATACTGAGCAGGCAAAAAAACTTCTTCATAACAAACTCCTTGAGAATGGGCGCATAGCGCATAATAATGTCGTTGATTTCTTGCTCGCTTCGGCAAACAAAGCAATATAGCCGCCAAATTTAGAAAATGGGGCTTGAGCTCCTCGTCGTTTTTCAAAACGCGTACGGGAAAGCATCAGGGCTTCATTCCTGATTTTCATAGTATATCGAAAAGTAATTTTTTTGTCAAGTCGCGGAAATAGCGCTGTTCCCAGCCTCGCCGAAAAGCCGTCTTATTAACGGCGCCGTAATTTTTGCCGGGCCGGGCAATAGCATAGTCACTACAATATGCGCAGTTCAACGCGGCGGTTCGTTTCCCAGTTTTCGCGGCCGCTTATGGGTACGGCGGAGTCCGCGCCGCCTTTACCTACGATTACGAACCT
>JAISZZ010000067.1 GCA_031284385.1 Treponema sp. | reverse complement strand
GCAACGCTGATTAACTTGAGGCCAATCAGCGTTGCCCTATGTATTTGCTCATTTCATTACGCAAATACGGCATTAAAGTAGCACCGATTTATGCGCACTCGCATAAATCAGTGCTTCCTTAGGGACGGGAAATATTGAATGACGGATTTTCCGCCATAGCAGCGTCATCTCCAACCGGCGGTTGGAGATGATGCGTCATCTGATGCGTCATTTGACGCGTAGTTCCAAAGAATTGTTCCATTTCCCGCTCACTGCCGTTCTTGACTATCAATACTACCCTGTCGCCCGCCTTAAATATGTAATCGCCGCGCGGAATGAAGGATTTCCCGCTGCGGTTTACGTGCATCAAAAGGCCGCCGTTTGTTAAACGGAATGTCGTTATCGGATGGTCTATTACAGGCATACCCGCTTTAATTTCCATTTCAAAAATATCTATAGCGCCGCCGCCCAGCCTGTGTATGCCTGTGATGCCACCGCCCATCAAGCGCGACAGAATCGCGTCAACGACAACCGATTTTATCGATATAACTACGTCCACGCCGAGCCGCCGCGCTATCGCGCCGTAACCGTCATTCTTTACCATCGCTATAGCGCGTTTCACACCGCAAGATTTTAAATAAAGAGCGGTAATTATATTCAATTCTTGATTATCTGTAGTCGTTACAATCAAGTCGAGGCTGTTAAGGCTCTCCTCCGCGATAAAACTTTCATCGCTTATGTCTTCGTTGAGCACAAGAGCGCCCGGAAAATGCGCCGCCAATTCCTTGCTTAGCGCGTAATCATTTTCTATCAAAACAACATTGCGCTTGCCTTTTTTTAAAACGCCGTTAAAAAATGAAGGAAACGATTTTGCTTTTTGCCGAAAAATGCTTGAAATACCGGAATCATTGGAGTTTCCGCCGCTTGAACCGCTATGAAGCAAACTTTCCGCTATCAGCCTGCATATCTCTCCACCACCGGCGATTCCAATTTTATTAAGCGTATGCTCCTCGTTTCCACCCAACTCAAATACGCGGCGCAGTTCTTTTCCTTTCGCAAGAATATGTACGCGGTCTCCTTGACGAAAAACGGTGGAACCATCCGGCAGTATGCTGCCTCCACCCCGCTCAATGAGCGTAACCAGCGTCTCGCCCGTAACAACATCGCGGTAATTCCGCAGAGAAAGCCCGTCAAGCGCACTGTTTTTTACTATCTCGATAGAGCCAAGCTGATAGTCCGCTCCGGCAAACGAAAGCACATCCCCTATGGCGCCATGTTCAATCGCGTTCAACGCCGCCCGCGAAGCTTCCACATCAGGATGAATAAAAAAATCTATGCCGAGAATCTCCGGTGATTGATATATGCCTGAAGCCCCGCTGCCCTGACGGTTCAGCGTCAGGTAATCTTCCCGCCGTACACAGGCAATTTTTACCAGTTTGGGATAACGGGTCTCCGCGATTCCACAAATTATCATGTTCACTTCGTCGGATTCTGTGGTGCAGACAAGCGCATCCGCACGGGCGATTCCCGCCTCTTCCAGCGAGCGCAGGCTGTTCCCCTCATCCTGAAGCACGAGGCAGTCCAACCTGTTAGACGCATGACGCGCCCGCTCTTCGTCAGACTCGATGATGGCTACATCATTTTTTTCACGAATTAGGTAGGCGGCGAGCTGCATCCCTATCCGTCCGGCTCCAACTATTATTACCCGCGTTTTATCACTCCATTATCCGAATATGTGTTGAAAGTATAGATTAAAACAGGTTAATCTGCTACAGCATGAATACAAAAAGGCAGAGCCTTATATGCCGTCTGACCGCAAAATATCAGGTTACGGACGGAATCGTCCTGCTCGACTTTGAATGGCAGGGAACCGCGCCGTGCGCCGGGCAGTTTTTTCTGGTAAAACCTGTCCGCAGTTCTGTTTTTTTGGCGAGGCCGCTGAGTGCCGTGTTTTCAGGCGGCAACAACGCCGGTTTCCTTATCGCCTTGCGTGGAAGGGGAACTGCGGAGCTGGCTGCGATGCATCCTGGTGAAGAAGCGTTTTTAACAGGCCCGCTCGGTAATGGCTGGACAGGTTTTTTACCGCAAAATCCCATAAAACCTGTCGCGCTGCTTTCAGGCGGGGTAGGAATCGTTCCACTTGCGGCCTTGCTAACAGAGTTTAGGTCGTGTAATTCAGTTAAATTTGATTTTTTTGCCGGTTTTCGTAATTGCATGGACGGCGAAAGAATAATTTCCGCCGTTGGAACCGGCTTAAATGAAGTTATAATAGTGAGTGAGGACGAAAACCGGACACAAAACGGCAAACAAGGGCTTGTAACCGGCTTTTTTGAAGCACGTAACTATGCCGCAGTGTTCGCCTGCGGCCCTTTACCCATGCTGAAAAGCGTTGCCGCCATTTGCCGGAGCGCCGGTACGCCCTGTTTTGTGAGTCTTGAGGCGCGTATGGCTTGCGGAACGGGCGCTTGTCTGGGATGCGTGATACAAAGCCGGGATGGTGGAAAACGCTGCTGCGCGGATGGTCCGGTATTCAATGCGGAGGAGGTTTTTTTTGACAAATGAGACTCTTCGCGCCGCCCCCTGTCTTTCGCTTGAGATAGCAGGGGTCAAATTCCGCAATCCCGTCATAGCCGCCTCCGGCACATTCGGTTATGGGAATGAATACGATGGTTTACTAGATATATCCGAATTAGGCGGGATATGCACTAAGGGTCTCACTCTAAACGCGAGGCGTGGAAACAACGGAACGCGGCTTTGGGAAACCCCCTCCGGCCTGTTGAATTCTATCGGGCTTGAAAATCCGGGAATAGAGGTGTTTATCGCGGATTATCTGCCGCGTCTTAACTCTCTTGGCCCCGTCGTTATAGCGAATCTGTCAGGCGGCAGCATTGACGAGTACAGGGAGGGCGCGAAACTTTTGTCCGCCTCGTCCGTTGACATGATAGAGCTAAATATTTCATGCCCAAACGTGAAGGCCGGCGGCATAAGTTTTGGAATGGATGCCGAAGCCGCCGCCGCCGTGGTCGCGCCTGTTAGGGCTACCTGTGAAAAACCCCTCGCCGTAAAACTTTCACCCGCCGCGCCCAACCTTGCCGCAGTCGCCCTCGCCTGCGTAAACAGCGGCGCGGACGCGCTCTCTTTAATCAACACATTTCCGGGTATGGCCATAGACATACGCGGCAGGCGGCCTGTCTTTGACAATATTACAGCCGGGCTTTCCGGCCCCGCGATACGTCCCATAGCGCTTCGTATGGTTTGGGAACTTTATGAAAAAGTCGATGTCCCGATTATCGGTCTGGGTGGAATAGCCTTCCCCGAAGATGCCATCGAATTTTTGATGGCGGGTGCCGCCGCCGTGCAGGTGGGTTCGGCGACTTTTACCAATCCAAAGGCGATGAATCAGATAACGGAAGGCATAAAAGAATTTATGCGTGAAAACGATATACGCTTTTTAAGCGGCTTTAATTTACGGAGGAAAAATGACTGATACTATAGCAATACTCAAGGAATGCGGAGCATTCCTTGAGGGGCATTTCTTGTTGTCGTCGGGCAGACACTCAAATCGTTACTTTCAGTGCGCGCGTCTGCTGCAATACCCGGACAGGGCGGCGGAAGCGCTCGCGCCCGTCGTGGAGGCCATCAAAAAAAATCTTATGAACGGGTCTCTAAAGGCGGATGCCATTGTTGGCCCCGCGATTGGCGGAATCATTGTCGCTTACGAACTTGGCCGGCAGCTTGGGCTTCCGGCTTTTTTTACGGAACGGGACGATGCGGGTAAAATGACTTTGAGGCGCGGCTTTGAGATTGAGCCGGAAATGAATATCATTATAGCGGAAGATGTGGTAACAACCAGAAAATCCTCCGCCGAATGCGCCGCCGCGCTTTCTGTTTACGGCGCAGCGATAAGCGCCATCGCTTGTGTTGTTGACCGCACTTCAGGTGCATCAGTTGAAACCGCGTTGCTCCCGCCAAACCTGCCGTTGTTCGCCTCGGCAAAGATTGAGGCGGCCAACTGGGAGGCTGGAGAATGTGACTTATGCAAACAAGGGCTGCCTTTGGTAAAACCGGGATCACGTAAAATTTAGCTATCTTGTATAAAAACTACAAAAATGTAATAATAGGATATGGTCTCCAGCATTTCTGTTGTAACAGACAACGCTCAAATGGAATATTCAGAGATGCGTGAGTTGGAGTTACTCTTTGATATTGCGCGATCTCTTGATAAACACGTAGAACTACGCTCGGCTTTAGGTCCGGTGTTAAGTATTTTGGAGGTCAGGGCATCCCTAAAGTACGGAATGATAACTCTTTTGAACCGCGCAACCGGTCTTTTGAAGATTGAAGAGGCTTACGGGCTGACTCCGGAAGAGAAGGAACGCGGCGTTTACCGTCTTGGCGAGGGCTTGGTAGGCAGAGTTTTTGAGACTGGAATAGCGATTTCTGTGCCGGACCTATCAAAAGATGAGCGTTTTTTGAACCGCGCCAAGAACCGGAAGCGTGAAGATATGGCCGGCATGAGTTATTGCTGCGTGCCCATCCGGGCATCCGGCGGCGTTATCGGCACGTTGAGCGCCGAGCGGCGCATATCCACAAACGGCGATACCAATCCCTTCGCTGAAAAAATTATGACCCATGACCGTATGCTGCTTGAAAAAATTGCCGCCATAATATCGGATTCGGCAAAATTGCGGGAACGAATCATGGAAGAACAGTACAGGCTAACCCACACTTTTTTTGGCAGCGATGGCGCTAACGGAAACGACGGCAAGAATAAGACTTTGAGTGAAGAGCCTGCCTGTTCTAAACTGGGCCGTATCGACGCAAACAGCGCTATGATAGGGACTAGCAGCGCGATACGGGATATGTATGCGCTTGTAACGCAGGTTGCCCCTACGGACGCAAACGTACTTATTACGGGTGAAAGCGGCACGGGAAAGGAACTTGTGGCGGCGGAGATTTTCAGACTCTCAAAACGCGGCGGACGGCCATTCCTCAAAGTAAATTGCGCCGCCCTGCCCGAATCTGTAATCGAAAGCGAGCTTTTTGGACACGAAAAGGGCGCTTTCACGGGAGCGATAAGTCAGCGTAAGGGGCGTTTCGAGGTGGCGAATACCGGCACGATATTTCTTGATGAGATTGGAGAGCTCCCGCCTCAGATACAGGTAAAACTACTCCGTGTGATACAGGAAAGGGACTTTGAGCGTGTCGGCGGCACTCAAACTATCAAGGTTGATGTACGAATCATCGCGGCCAGCAACCGCGATTTGGAGGAAGAGGTGAAGGCGGGGCGTTTCCGTGAGGACCTTTTTTATCGTCTGAATGTGTTCATGCTGCATACGCCCCCACTGCGGCAGCGAAAAAGCGACATCATGCTGCTTGCCGATCATTTTACTGAAAAGTACGCCGAAAAAAATGGAAAACTGATAAAACGTATTTCCAGCCTCGCCATAGATTTGTTGACAAATTACCACTGGCCGGGTAATGTGCGCGAGCTTGAAAACTGTATCGAGCGGGCGGTAATTCTGTCCAAGGACATGGTGATTCATTCATACAACTTGCCGCCTAGCCTGCAATCGGCGGCATCGACAAACACTGAGCTGACTACCACGCTGGATGCCGCGCTTTCACGCCTTGAAAAAGAGATGATAACGGAGGCGTTAAAAAACAGCGAGGGCAATATGTCTGCGGCGGCGCGTATTCTTGGCATAACGGAGCGGCAAATGGGGCTTCGCATCCACCACTACGGCATAAATTGGCGAGTCTTTCGCAAGGACGCACGCGTTCCGCAGACTATCGTGGATCAACAGTGAACCATGACAAGTACACGGACAACTTTGCACTTGACGAATGGGGGAGGGGGGCTTGTGTTTATGCCGTGCTATCCTGTAACTCCTTGAGCTGTCAATATCGCCTCTGCCCCGCGCCCCGGAGCGTCCCTATTCCACATAGCAAGTCTTTTATATACAGTAAAATTTATGGACAGACTCGTTTGGCTGCCGTATTTTGTCAAACAGTCGAGGCGTAACACGCATGGCGGCGAGCCGGCGCAGCATAAAAATAGCGTCATCTTTGACCCAAACAGCGTATCCAAAATCTAAAATAAAGCGTGGTAAGCAGACATGGTATACCGTGTATATGTTGAAAAAAAAGCGGAATTCGCAGTCGAGGCGGCGGCTTTGCAGGCGGAACTCGTTAAAATACTAAATATTAGCGGGCTGGTTAAAACAAGAATCGTCCATCGTTACGACATTGAGGGAATTGACGAGGAACTGTTCGAGCGATGCGTACAGACGGTTTTGAGTTATCCGCCTGTCGATAATGTTTACCACCAGCTTCCGCAGTCTGATTTTATCCGCGCCGTTGAATACTTGCCCGGACAGTTCGACCAAAGGGCGGCATCCGCCGAGGAATGTATACAGTTAATATCTCACGGCGAGCGTCCGCGTGTGCTGAACGCGAGAGTATACCTGTTTGAAGGCCGCCTAACGGATGATGACAAAAATAGAATCGAAAACTATTTGATAAATCCAGTTGACAGCCGCCTTGCCCATCTAGCCGAAAAAGACTCGCTGCAAACTCATTACGCCGAACCCAGCGGCATTGAAATCATCGACGGCTTTATCAGCATGAAAAAATCCGGCCTAAAACAATTTATCGAGACATATTCGCTGGCGATGGACGAGGACGATATTGAATTTTGCGTAGATTATTTCAAGAGTGAAAAACGGAATCCAACGATAACGGAACTCCGCGTGATAGACACTTATTGGAGCGACCACTGCCGCCACACGACATTTTCAACAATTCTTGACGATATAGAGATTGAGACGGACGGCGCGGATAACAGCATACAAGAAACATACCGGCTCTATTTAGATATACGAAAACAGGTATATAAAAACGAAAACACGCCCGTAACTCTGATGGATATAGCGACCATCGGCGCAAAATATTTATCGCTGGAAGGCGGGTTAAAAAATTGGGACAGGAGTCTTGAAAACAACGCCTGTTCGGTAAAAATAAAAATTGACCACGACGGAAAGGACGAAGACTGGCTTTTACTGTTCAAGAACGAAACGCACAATCATCCTACCGAAATTGAGCCGTTTGGCGGCGCGGCTACCTGCATAGGAGGCGCGATACGCGATCCGCTTTCAGGACGCGCCTATGTTTACCAAGCTATGCGCGTAACCGGCGCGGGCAATCCGTTCACGCCTATTGAAGATACGCCTGAGGGCAAACTGCCGCAGCGCAAACTTGTAACTACGGCGGCGCAGGGCTATTCAAGCTATGGGAATCAGGTGGGGCTCGCCACCGGACTTGTGGAAGAATTTTACCACGAGGGTTACACGGCAAAGCGAATGGAGATAGGGGCGGTTCTGGGCGCGGTTCCGGCGGCAAACGTAAGACGGGAAGAGCCTAGCTCAGGAGACCTTGTAATCATGGTTGGAGGTCGGACAGGGCGGGACGGCTGCGGCGGCGCTACCGGTTCGTCAAAGGCGCATAAAAAAGAGAGCTTGGAAACGTGCGGCGCGGAGGTGCAAAAAGGGAACGCTCCGGTTGAGAGGTGTTTGCAGCGCCTGTTCCGTGATGCTCAGGCGGCGCGTATGATAAAACGCTGCAACGATTTTGGCGCGGGCGGGGTTTCTGTCGCGATAGGCGAGCTTGCTTCCGGTCTTTCTATAGACTTGGATGCCGTGCCAAAAAAGTATGATGGGCTTGACGGCACGGAGCTTGCAATCAGCGAGAGTCAGGAACGGATGGCCGTAGTCGTGAGCAAGGCGGACGCTGAAGAGTTTATTGCACGCGCCGCCGGAGAAAACCTTGAGGCGACAGTTGTGGCCGCCGTTACGGATGAAAAACGCCTTGTGATGAAATGGCGGGGCGGGACGATTGTAGACATTTCCCGCGATTTTTTGAATTCCGCCGGCGCGGAAAAACACGCTTCGGCGCGGATTGCCCGTTCCTCAGAGGATACCGGACGCGGCGCGCCCGGCGCTTTAACCTCGCCCCGCGTTCCGCCGTCCCTAAACCCGGCCGCTGTTACGACCGGAGCGACATTGACCCGCCGGCTGGCAGCCCTGCTTGCCGATTTTAATGTGTGCTGCCGGAAGGGCTTGTTCGAGCGTTTTGATTCGACAATAGGTGCGGGCGCGGTGTTGATGCCGGCGGGCGGCATCTACCAGCTTACGCCGGCGCAATGTATGGCCGCAAAACTGCCCGTGGAGGAAGGCGAGACCGATACTTGCAGCGGCATGGCCTTTGGCTTTGACCCTTACATATCAGAAGTGAGTCCGTACGATGGTGCGTATATCGCCGTTTTGGAAAGCATAGGAAAACTCATCGCCGCCGGTTTTCCGCTTAGCAATGTTTATTTAAGTTTTCAGGAATACTTTCCGCGTCTGGGAAACAGCGGCACACGCTGGGGTCTCCCACTTGCCGCGCTGCTCGGCGCTCTTCAGGCTCAGATTGATTTCGGCGCGGCCGCGATAGGAGGCAAAGATTCGATGTCCGGCTCGTTTGAAAAACTTGACGTGCCTCCCTCTCTGGTATCATTCGCCGTTTCCATCGGGAAATCGTCAAACATCATCAGTGGTGAATTCAAAAAACCAGGACACTCAATTATTTGGATACGACTTAAATACAACGGTAAATACCGCGGTATTTACCGCGGTGAATACCGCGGACTCCGCCCGGAGGCAAAAAGTTTTATGGAAGCGCTCAAGCTGATTGAAAATTTGACAGCGGAAAAAAAGGCCGTTTCAGTTTATATTGCTTCCCGTTTCGGCGCGATGGAGGCGTTGTTCAAAATGTGCTGCGGGAATAGAAACGGTATTCAATTTGAAAAAAATATTGATGAAAATAAATTTTTTGAATACGCTGCGCTTTCATTTCTTGTTGAATTAAATGATTCCGTAACTATACAAAATATTAAAACAGATTCTGATAATATTTTTATTGAATCTGTTGGAAAAACAATTTCTGATTATGTTTTTATTATCAATGGGCAGACGATAGATTTGAAACCGCTCAATGATATATGGGTAAACGTGTTTGAAGAACTGTTTCCCTGTCATCCAAAAGAAAGTACGATTGAAGCCGTTCCAACATTTGATTACAGGCAAAAAAATATTCAAACAAAACCCATCAACGTAAAACCGCGCGCGCTCATTCCGGTATTTCCGGGAACAAACTGCGAGTACGACACGTCGCGCGCTCTCCGTGAGGCGGGAGCGGAACCTGAAATTTTTGTAATACAGAATTTGAATCCCGATTCCGTAGTGCAAAGCGCCGCGCTTCTTGCCGAAAAAATCGGCGGCGCTAATATGCTTGTAATACCCGGTGGTTTTTCAGGCGGCGATGAACCGGACGGCAGTGCGAAACTTATCGCGGCGTTTTTTCGCGGTACGGCTGTCGCGGAAGCGGTAATGCGGCTGCTTGAAAACCGGGACGGCCTAATACTCGGTATCTGTAACGGCTTTCAAGCCCTGATAAAACTAGGACTTGTGCCGTTCGGAAAAATAACGGACATCACAGACGACAGTCCTACTCTGACATTTAACACGATAGGCCGCCACCAAAGTTTGCTTGTCCGCACTCGAATCTGTTCCACGCTGTCGCCTTGGTTTTTGAGCGAGGAGGCAGGCGCGATACATACTATACCGGTAAGCCACGGCGAGGGGCGTTTTGTCGCCGGTAAGAACGAGATTCAGAGGCTTGCCCGCGCCGGCCAGATAGTGGCGCAGTACGTTGACCTTGAAGGCAGAGCCAGCATGGATTTGCGCTACAACCCAGCCGGCAGCATGATGGCGGTTGAGGCCATTACTGACCCGTCAGGCCGCATACTCGGCAAGATGGCTCATAGCGAGCGTCGCGGAGACCACCTTTACAAAAATATACCGGGATGCAAAACGCAAAAACTATTCGAAGGCGGCGTAAAGTATTTTTGCGGTTAGGAACTGTACAGCTCTCCATAATACTCCAACCGCCGGCAGACCGAAGCCAAGTCGTGCAGTATTTCAGCAAAACTAATCTATGAGAACGCTCAGTCTTTCGATAGATAACGCGGGCCCGCCTTCCGGCGGCAGGCGGACGCAGACACCTTGTATGCTCGCTGTGCCTTCAGCGCCGCGAAACGGGTATGCTGTCTGTTTACGCGCCCGCTCGATGCAAATTTCTTTGTCCATGCCGATTATGCCGCTAAGAACGCCGGTCATTCCGAGATCGCTTATGTAAGCCGCGCCGTGGGGTAATATTTTTTCATCGGCTGTCTGAATATGGGTATGAGTTCCGGCAAGCACGGAGGCGCGTCCGTCAACATAAAAACCCAGCGCTTCCTTTTCCCGTGTCGATTCCGCGTGAAAATCTACAATCACAAAACACGGAGCGCCGCCTGACTCTTCCGTTTCAAGCAGTATTCCATCAAAGGCGCGAAACGGACAATCGATGGGGGTCATATATTCGCGTCCCTGAAGGTTTATCACCAGAAAACGGAAAGCGCCTTTTTCAACCGTAATATACCCGCGTCCAGCGGCTGGAGACGGGTAGTTTGCCGGACGCAATACACGCCGTTCCTCATCCATGAATTGCCAAAACGGGCGTTTCTCCCAAACATGATTGCCAGACGTTATCACATCTGCGCCGGCGGCCAGAATACACCGCGCATCCTGTTCCGTCATGCCAAAAATCGCGGAATTTTCGCCATTGACCGTAACAAAGTCCGCGCCGTACCGTTCAATAAGCGCTGGAAGGCCGCGTTCCAGAGCCGCAAGCCCCAGTTTACCAACGACATCACCCAGCATCAGCAGACTCACGTCGTTATCTAGCATACTCTATGATGCGCAACTCTCTGATAATGGTTACTTTAATCCGTCCCGGATAGTGAAGATCGTCCTCTATCTTTTTAGCGACATTTCGCGCCATGAGCCGCGCCTGCTCGTCATTCACCTGATCATTGTGAACTACAACCCTAAGCTCTCGTCCGGCCTGAATCGCGAAAGCCTTCTCCACTCCACCAAAACTTGTCGCTATACCCTCAAGATTTTTAAGACGCTTAATATAGTTGTCAACGGTTTCCTTACGCGCTCCCGGCCTTGCCGCCGATATTGCATCCGCGATTTGAACTATCACGGATTCTATACAAGAAGGCTCAATATCGCCATGGTGAGAACCTATCGCATTGATAACGCGCTGGTCTTCTCCCATTTTACGCGCCATTTCCATACCAATCTCAGCGTGATTCAAGTCGGAATCCGTCTCGACACCCTTGCCTATGTCGTGCAGCACGGCCGCCCGCTTCGCAAGCTCGCGGTTAGCACCAATTTCGGCGGCAAGCAGGCTGGCAAGCTGAGCCACCTCTTTTGAATGCCGCAGCACATTTTGCCCGTAGCTTGTACGGAAATACAGCCGCCCAAGCATACGAATCGCATCCTGACTTATATTATGAATCCCAAGGTCATAAATCAGCTTCTCGCCTTCCTCAAATATTTTTTGTGAAATATCCTTTGAAACCTTGCCGACAACCTCTTCAATCCTTGCGGGATGAATACGTCCGTCCGCAATCAGCCTGTCCATCGCGATTTTGGCAATTTCACGGCGTACCGGATCAAAACAGGAAATTACAACCGCTTCAGGCGTATCGTCAATAATAATATCGACACCAGTTATAGTCTCAAAAGTCCGGATATTGCGCCCCTCGCGTCCTATTATCCGTCCCTTCATCTCGTCATCGGGCAGCGGAACGCTCGCGACCGTTACTTCACTTGTAACATCGGTAGCTATACGCTGAATAGCCGCGACAAGTATATCCTGAGCCTTTTTTTCGGCGGTGATGTTTGCCTCGCTCTCAATCTTGTTGATTATAGTCTGAGCGTCATGCAAAGCCTCATTTTCAAGATGCTTTATAATCTGAGACTTGGCTTCTTCCGATGTAAGACCGGAAATACGCTCCAATTCAAGACGATAGCGCTCTTCCTCATGTAAAAGCGCACTTTCGCGCGAGGTAAAAACCTTCTCCTTCTCTGCGAGTTGCTGTTCGACACGTTCCGCCTGCCTGAGTTTTTTCTCGATACTCTCTTCCCGTTGAAGGACACGGTGTTCTAATCGTTGTAATTCCGCTCGTCTTTCTCGAGTCTCCCTTTCCGCGTGATTACGCTCGCTGATAATTTTTTCTTTCGCTTCAAGAAGCATCTCCTTCCTAATAGCGTCAGCATCTTTTACTGCATCTTCTCTAATGCGGCGGGCGAGTTGCTCCGCCGCCGTTAATTGAAATCTGGCATAAAGCCATCTAATGATCCAGCCTAAGGTTAACCCGGTAAGAGGGAGGATTATAAAAAATATCCTATCCATATATTATCCCTTACCAAAACTACATTAAAAATAGAATTTAT
>JAISZZ010000175.1 GCA_031284385.1 Treponema sp. | reverse complement strand
CTTCCGGTTCGCAGGAAGGGACTTTGCAAGGCTTTTTCGCGCAAAATGGTTTCATGGGTAAACCCCAGCTCTTTGAGGATTGGGTCTATAATTACCGCCCGCGTAGAGGCCTCTTTGAAATCTTTGTCATCTCCGATTTTATCAAAATCCAGAGCCCCGAACAGCTTTTCTCTGATACCCATTATTTCCGCCTACACACCGTCATCACTGTAATTTTCTTACAGCTTTATTATAATTTATTATAAGATTTACCGCGAGCGCTTGTCGAGATAGACAACTATGTTGGCGCAGGTTCAAGTTAATTAACGTGGGCGCAATTATATTTTGAGAGGGAGTCTCACCTAAGGAGCAAGCTCATTTCATTACGCAAATGCGTCAACAAAATTGATGCGTCAATAAAATTGACACGTCAATAAAGTTGACGAATGCACACTCGCATAAATCAGTGCTTCCCTAACTCAAATATAAAAAGAATTACACATCACCTATCCGCTCTTTCCCAGTTATCCGGGTTGAATGCGTTATCGCGGACATGAAGCCATTCGGTTGGTTGGATGTTCCATTTGTATTTTCTGGTATCAATGGCTTCCCATTTATTGCGGGTGGTTATGGTAATGCCTTCACTTTTGTCGTAATGTAAAGAATTCCCCGTAAACGGATTCACCGCTTCAGTTATACCTCTGCCCGCAAGATATGGAACATCGGCATGGCTCATAAAAGTGTAATCTGTTTTTATTCCCGCGGATTCTTCCTTCGCGGCATCCTTGAAATCTTTTACAAGGAGCAGCGGG
Source organism: Treponema sp. (assembly GCA_031284385.1). Next base: position 11,663 of record JAISZZ010000175.1, on the reverse strand, counting down.
TTTACTCCGACAAAAGAGGCACCGTTAGGCAGCGTGAAATTCGGTAGTTTAGTATTGTAATTCCATCCGTGATCCGCAGAAATTATTATTCTGCTATTATCGTAAACTCCCTGCCGCTTCAAATAATCAAACCATTTTCCCAACAGAATGAGCGCCGCCATATTTGCGTGATAATGATTTTCCTCCGCAAAAGGCGAACTGCCATAATTTGTTATGTCGTTAGAGGGACTGTACTCCGGCGCCTCAAAAAATGCGGGCTCATGGGTTAGGTCGTTTATTATGGCCGTGTATGTATTTACATCTGTATCATTGACTGTTGTAATTTCAGGCAGTACATCAAGCATTGCATAATTATCCAGCGTAAATTTATCAATCCTGTTGTTACCGACAGTGAAGTCGTTGACAACCATCCAGTCGCCGCTATTATACAGCATCTCACGGAAAAACAATGGCGACATTTTGAAAAAAGAAAAATGTATCAAATTATTTTTGAGCAGACTGGATAACGCGAGCAGTTTTATGTCAGGATGGTTTTTTATCCAATATGAAGTAAATCTGTTGTGCAAATTTTCCGCGTAGATATTAGGATAAGCGCTGTAGATACTTAAATCTCCCGCGTTTACAAAATTGGCGAAGGTAGGGTCAGTTATGGTTATATAAAAATCGTTTTCAGAAAATAGGCGGGGCAAAACAAGCAGTGATTCGTTCCATGTTTCCACCAGAAGTTTTTGCTCTTGTTCCTGCACCTTGTCAGGCGAGTAGTCGTAGCCGCCGAACAGCGGAGGCATACCGAACAAAGTCGCGCCGCCCAGAGAAACGCAGTTTGGATACCATGTGAAGCCGCTGAAAGATTCTTGTAAATCCGGCCTCTCCTCAAAAATATACGGGATATAGCCTGAGATTGCGCGGTCAAGCATTATAACAATAACATTCCGGCCGTTTCGTGAAAAATGATAAACCGGTTTCAATATACTGTCCGCGTCCGCCTGGTAGCTGATTTTTCTGGAAGTAATATCCGTGAAGTCAGTTTTTATTTTTATAATCCTGTTTATGCCAAAACCAACCAACGTGATTATCAGTATAATTTGTATTGAACAAAAAAGAACTTTACGTTTTGATAAATAAAAAATAATACAGGCAGCCGCAGAGCTTACAATCACAAATATATTAAAAAAATAAAACAGCGGATCAAAATTAAATCCCTTCGCAGTTGAAAACATCAATGTCGTGGTTAAGAAACCATAATTTCCCGAAAAAGCAAACGTATTGATCAGAGCAGCCACAGATATAATGGAAAGCAGGACAGAAAACATGACCTTCACTTTATTTGAAAAGAAAAAATAAATAAAAGGACACCAGAACAGGAAAAAACCGGCGCTTTGGAGCATTGTTGTACAAATAAACGGAAGCGGCGATTCATACGGTTCTATGAACGAAAATTCTCCGGTGGAAGACGCGATAAGCGCTGACGGTATCACTAAACCGGACAGTAGTAAAAGAATTACCGTTCCGCCCAGAGCGATTCTGGCCGTTACAATAGAGCTGCCGCGAGAATCTATAATGAGGATAAATTTGTTTACCGTTTTTTTTATGATATTTATAAAAATTAACGCCAATATAAAAATTGTTAGTATCGCAATGACAGGCAGGCGTTTTGAAAGGCGGGCAGTATTAAAGAATAGCAGGTATAACACCGTAAGTACGGAAATGGTAAAAAACGCCGCTCGTAAAATTTTCCCACGATACCTTGTTTTACCCGCGCAATTTTTTACAAGCGAAAAAATGTTATTGAATGTCCAGTACATAGCGAGACCCGCCGGTGAATCGTATAGCAGGACGAGGAAAAGCGCCGCCATGCCGTACAACTGGATTTTATCCCTTGCCGGAAGTCCTTTTGAATAAATTGCGCCTGATATGATGTTTACAAGCGTCATCAAAACAGGAAGCAGATTCCCCCTCCCTCCCCATATTTTGAGTAACCCGTCCGGAGCGCCTAAATCATTTATAAATAAAAAACGGACACCTTTCAGCACCTCAAGATGTGAAAGATAGGAATATGCGGCGATAAAAAACGGTACCTGTATCAAGAGACCCAATGTTCCCCTAAGCGCAAATACCGGATGGTAGTGATTCTGCCGGTAGTACGTGGACAGTATCATATACTGCTCGTCCCCTTTGAATGTGGCCTTGATTTTATCCATTTTGGGTTTTAGTTTTTTTTGAATATCCCGTTCAAGCCCCTGCCACTTTTCCGCGGTATTGTAGAGCGGCAGGCATAGAAGACTCACCGCGCCGCTCACCGCTACTATCGATACGCCGGTTTCCTTGAATACTTTCTCCGCAAACACAAAGACAAATTCAATTATTTGAACCAGTGGATATATAATGATGTTATATAGTATTTCCAAAATCATCCCTTAAACAACGCGGACTATCGCCTAAACTTCATTGGACTTATTCAAGAACCATAAGGTTCTTGAATAAGTCTCGCAAAATGCGCCGCATTTTGCCGTTTTTATCGGAACTTGTTCAAAACTTCAGTTTTGAACAACTCTATTCGCTAATTTTTCACGCAAATTTTACGCATAAACTATTTTGTGCACAAAATAGTTTGTGAACTTGCCATAGCTCAAACGCGCCCCCTGAAGAGGTTCGTTCTATAATAAAAGAAGTTATCACTTGTGGGAACTGAGCAACAAGCCCACACGATACCTCCTCGAAAAAATAGCCAAAATCAAGACCGGCTATCATCAGTAGCTGATATTAAGGCTCGTGCCGGCAGTTCCTATGAAATTGGTAGTCTCGCTCAATTCGTCGTGGGAAATACCCAGCCGCGCAAAGATTTCTAAATTCAAACGTCCTAGAATACGCACTATCGCTTTATGTTGTGCGGAGAAGGTGAACACGCCGTACTCGCCCGATTCGTCAATATCAATTTCGAGAGATTCTTGCCTCAGACGTTCTATGTTGGCAAACGCCAGCTCTTTGAAGGCAGGCCACGTACTTTGATCGTTGAATTTCATAAAAAACCACTCGTAAAGCGTACTTAACAGCGTTTTTTCGGCGGGACTTATCCAATCCAGCTTGAAAGCGCCCGTCCAACCGTCCGCGAGCAGTGTAATCGTGTCTTCAAACTGCATCTGCGCCCCTTTGAAACCATAAAAAACAAAAAAATTACTAAAATTCAAGCGCCACGAGGGGGTTTCATTTCGCGGAAAAGCGAGCGCCGCGCTTATTGAAGTGTTAAATTCATCATTTTCATACATTTTGAACAAAGATTTCGCACCGAAAGCCCCGAACATATTCATTGCCGAGAAACGCAGCCCCGCGCCTGTTCCCAAAACATCGGTCTGAGTGTCATATTTTTGACTCAACGTGCGGTCTACGTGTATCTCGAAGTTTCGCGGACGCCAAAGCGAGGCGAGTCCTAACGGTTCGGGTAATTGCAAGGATAATTGGTACTTGTCATTAAAATAAACGTCCCGTGTAAAATCCGCCGAGCTTGAAATATTTATGGTTTCGCGCAATTTACCCCCTAAATCAGGGTCAAACAGCGAGTAAAACGGAATCGCGCCGTAAACATTGCCCCCCTCAGCAAGAGTTTCGGCGAATTTTTCAAGGTCATATCCAGCGTGCAAGCCACTGTAAAAAAGGAAGCGTCTGTAAGCGCGTTCCATTCGCAGAGAACCGGAAAGGTGTCCGACGGTAAACGGAAAACCCAGTGCGGCGGACGCGGAAGATTCTGTACTGTTCACGGGCGTATCCGCTCCACTTCTAGCGTCCAGCGAGAGATAAAAACCTATTGGCGCCGTGTTCAAGCCGGTTTCAAAACGCCCGTGTAGCTGCCGTTTACTTTCGCCTGATCCATCGTCAGGAATGAGGCTTTGCCACGAATCCCCCCAAACTTTGCCGTAATTGTGGTAGCCTTCCTCATCAACAGCCTCCGTATTTGTCCAGCGTCCGTCCGCTTTGAGAGCGAAGTTTAGCGGAGTACCCGGAATTGAGGGCATACCAAGCCCCGCCTGCCAAGCCCTGTTTTTTTTGCCGCTGTTAAACTCGCTGTTGGCCGCAAATGATACTGGAACGATGCCGGAAAGTGAAATTTTAGCCTCATGATTCCATGAATCTCCATAAGGATCGACAAAAAATGCTTCTGAAAGGCTTACCGGCCCCAACGAGCGGGAAATATTATGTCCCGCGTTCCACCACGGGTTAGTTGTTCCGGTTGAAAAGGCCACGTTCCCTGCAAGCTGTATGCCTAAAAGCCGTATACTTGCCCGTGAGCGGTTTATCACAGTGAAAAACGCTTCGGCATCTTCCGTCCACGGATCGCCGCGCGCTCCGCTTTCCAGCGCCGTTTCAAACGTGGGGGCTTCCAACACGCTTACGCCGTTTACGGCGGCTATCGTTTCGCTGGAATTCCAGTTAAACGAAGCGCCGGTATTTATGGAATAAGCGGGCGATCCGTCCATAAGGATTATTTCATCAAGTCCAAAACTACCGCCACTCGGCGCTCCGGCGGAACCGCCGTTCAAAAATGCCATGATGTAGGCGGAATCGTCCCCGTAATCGTCCGCGCTGCCTGAAGCGCTGCTTTTAAGAGCATCAGGATTATAGTACAGCGGAACATCTATTTTATGCCCGCCGGCGTAAACTTCGTTTTTTCCGCCGCCGTAACGGAGTTCAATCGCTATCCACGAGCCGCCGCTTAAACGATTCAGCTCAATTACCGGTATGCTTACTTTTATGGCTGTCTCCGAATTTTTTCCAAACGATGAGCGGTCCCGCGCCACCACAAAATCAAAACTCATATTTTCGCCATAACTGAACGGCCCTTTTACAAAAAAAGCCAGCGTCTTGTAATCGGTAAACGCTATGCGCCCTATTCTTCCCCCAGCGCCCACGGCAGTACGGTTTGCCGGCAAATCCTGCCAAGAAACGAATAAGACCCTCTGACGCGAACCGTCTGGATGGAGACGGTTTACCATGTCCGGGTAACGCGATTTCAAGCTCTCGTCCATCATCTCGATAGTGGATACTCCTTCATCGGAGCTGCTCTTCACTTCCCCATATTCCACCGTAAGCGGCGCGAACTTGGCACCGCGCACGATGGGCGGTGCCAGCAAAACCCGTCCCGATATGTCTTCCGTACCGTCATTTATTATGAGCAGCCGCAAATAATCGGCATTTCCAAGCCTGCGCCGGCTGGCATCCGTCAATTCTATTCTTAAAATATGCGGAAGTTCGTCAAACGAGCTGCCGGTCAGCGGTGAGGGATAAAGCTGGTTTTGAAGTATCAGCGCCGGATTCTCATAGCCGCTCGAATCGGTCGAGGCCAAATCGCCAAACTGAATCACCACACGCATTGAATTGACATCGCCGCTAAAATTATTAAAGCGGAATGGAATTTCGATGGTTCGCGCTTCCCGCAGCATAGTTCCATCACCAAGCGGGGATTGAAATCCCGTCCAGTTTTTGCCGCCGCCAAGCGTGAATTCCGCCGCCAAAACGTCTCCACTCAGAGCGGGATCGCGTACCGAGTATGGCCCATCCTTCCCACTCACTTCCACCGCGCCGCTCCAATTTACATCCATCAGCGTAACGCCGCCCAACACATCAGTTTCCCTGTAGTTTCTGTAAACGAGATCCGCACGTCCTGACAGCGTTAACCCGCTTACTAGCGGCGGGTTGTCGTGAGGCGTTTCGGAAATAAACGAAGCGCTTTCGGAAAGAGGCATTACTTGCTCATTGCCTTCCATACCGGCGATACGGTATAGTCCGGTGGTATCAGGTTGGGTATAACCAAATCCTAGTTTTACATCCGCTTTTATCGAATCGTAATTCCAGAGGACTCTTCCACCGAAACCGACTGTGCCGGGGCTGGAAGAACCTTCCTCAGAAAATGACTCGGCGGACAAATTCCACCGCAACCCCAACGCTCCTTCCGCGCTGAAATGTTCATCATCACTGTAAATCGCACCCAAACCCAACGCGATACTGCCGTTTCTCCGTTCACTTGAGCGTTTTAGATAGTGAATTCGTATCGTTTCATTAAAAGATGCCGGATTTTGCAGCCGTATCGTGCCGGAAGATGGATCAAACGAAAAATTCGGGTCATCCAGACCGGATCGCATCACTTTTACGGAGCCGGGAATCACATCTGTACCGATGTTGTAGTCCATTGATGCGCCATAATTGGTAAACCGCAAGCGGACATCGGGACTGTATGACTCGCTGCCCGTAAGGTAAACCAGATAGTTCCACGCTTTACCGTTCAAATCTTGCGCCAATGGCCAACGCGCGGTCGGATCGCGTAAATTTGTAAGTATGCTCCCACTGGAAGCGGCGTTTACGGTAAGCTCGTATATATGCCGCTCCTGCGCCACGCGCTCTCCGGTTTCTTCCGCGACATAAAGCGGCAAATCGGCGTAAAACGACGTTTCGGGCAGCGGACTCACGTCAAACCCGCGTACCAGCTCACCGCCGGACGAATCCACAAGAGACGCGCTTTCAGCGGCGCTGCTGGGCGACTCGTAACGGCTCTGGCGCTCAAACGGTGAAAACGCGCCTTTTTCATAAATTACAAGCGCCGCCGTTCCGTTTATGGTGATTACCGCAGGCTTCTTTTGCGTAATATCTTCCTGTCCGGGCTGCGGGTATTCCGCTAGATTTATTTCGCTAAAAACCGCCTGTACATCCCCTAAAAATGTACCCGGATCGTCGTAAGCGCCCATTGAAGCGCCATAATTTCCAGAATATGAAACCGCGACCGTCATGTCCGGGCTTTTTCGCAGTTCGACCAGTCCAAACCGTGCGCTTACCGCATATTCACTGGGTAATGCCTCCCGCCAACGCCGCCCGCCGTTGTCAAACAATGTGCCGGCTTTGTCTTCAAAATAAACTTTTATTTCTGAGGGAATATTATCATCCGGCAACACAAAGGAAATTCCCCGCATAATGGACGATATTTCAAGATAAGAATACGTTCGTTCCCTGCCGCCCACAAATGAGCGTTCCTCGCTTACCGCGTCATCCCAGCGAACCAACGTGTGTATACTCAACGGTCCGCCGCCGAAACGCCCGTAAAACCCAAAAGATGAGGCGGAATCGCCCCCTAAATCCAGAAATGGGAATTCGGGAAAGTCCAGCCCCTTGTTGCCTACGCCAAGATACTGAATAATCTCGCCCGATTTTCCCTTATAACCGGCGCGGTATGTGTTTATCGCGTAATCTTCCTCAAACGCCGCCTCGACAAACCAGCGTTCTCGTATCCAAAGCCCCAAATTTAGATCGGCTTCCTGCGTAAAAAGGAACGGCGTATCGTTGGCCGCCACGCTGACTCCCAGCGGCCCCGCCGAAATTCCCCATTTTGCCGTTAGCGAGCCTTTCCAAAAACCGGATAGGAACAGTGAGACATCACTGTCAAAAACATTTATCGAAACGAGAGCGGGCGATGCCTCCTCCAGAATCGCCTGTCGGGCGGCTTCCACATCCAAAAGACTCTTACGCAGAGCCTGATCATCCTGCGCCGCGCTGTCGTCTGCCGTGTCTGCGCTTTCCGTTGCCGGCGTTTCATCCTGTGTAAAACCGTAAACTGGAATAAACAGAAACGAGACAAACAGTAAAAATACAAACAACTGGTAACAATTATGTTTTTTGCAATAAAAATGATGGTTATTATTCACATGGATTTCCGTTATCTCCGCGCCGGTTTTAAAAAGCCCATTGATTATTAATTATCGGCATTTTTCTCCAATTTCTAAACGTTCAAACGGAGTTAACGCCAGATTTTCAGGATGGAACTATCGCTTTTTCGCGTCCACCTGCCTAGAATACCATTGGACTTGTTCAAGTTAAAGTATTCCCAAACTGTTAATTGACAACATTTATTTAATAAGGTATGTTGATTTAATAACATCTACGGCAGCACTGATTCATGCGAGCGTACATTGTCAATAAAATTGACACGTCAACATAGTTTACGCAATCGGTGCTACTTTAATGCGAATGTCAACGAAGTTGACACATTTGTGTAATCGAATGAGCTTGCTCCTTATGGTAACGATGATGCGCCGGCGTAGTTGGCAGCTAACTACGCGGACGCGGACTCAAATTAATCATCGTTGCCCTATAAACATCTGTGCAAGTAATTTTGAAATATCATATTTAGATGGCGGGTTAAAGACAGTGCTCGTTTGTTTATTTTGCTATAATTCGTTTACTGAACAAACTTTATAACCATCTTTACTAAAGACTTTACATTTTTGCCCGTTGCTCATATTTAATAAGCTATATTTATAGCAGATTGAGGATTGTATGTCAGACCTGATAATAGTCGATAAAGAAAAATGCAATAATTGTCACGCTTGTATTTCAGCTTGCCCAATGAAGGTTTGTATCGATGGTTCCGGCGATAAGATTTCAGTTGTTGATAGGCTTTGCATAGGCTGTGGTCATTGCATTCCAGCCTGCAAGCAGGGCGCTCGTGCGTATGTGGATGATACAGAACAGTTTTTCAGCGATTTAGCTGACGGCAAAGAGATCGTTGCGATAGTAGCGCCCGCTGTCGCTACCGTCTTTGACGATATTTTGCGTCTTAACGGTTACTTGAAACAGGCGGGAGTTAAGGCCGTTTTTGATGTGTCTTTCGGGGCGGAACTTACCGTGAAATCATATCTTAACCACGTGAAAAAGAATAAGCCGCCGCTCATCATAGCGCAGCCCTGTGCAGCCATCGTAACGTACTGCGAAATTTACAACCCCGAACTGTTGAAATGGCTCGCACCCGCTCAAAGTCCCATGCTGCATACGGCGCTCATGATTAAGAACTTTTTCCCAAAATACAAAAATTGTAAAATCGCGGCCATTTCGCCGTGCGCGGCTAAAAAACGCGAGTTTGATGCGACGCAAGCGGTGGAATACAATGTTACTATGTTGCATTTGAAAGAAAGGCTTGCCTCAAATGGAATTAGGCTGTCAAATTTTCCGGCGCTTAAGTACGACGGCCCCCGGGCGGAACGTGCCGTGCTGTTTTCTACTCCCGGCGGACTGCGTGAAACGATAGCCCGCGAAGCGCCCGGCGTTGTCCCGCTTGTGCGGAAAATTGAAGGCTCTGGAATTGTTTATAAATACCTTGACGAACTACCGGAAATGTTAAAAGAGAATGTATCACCGCTGATAGTTGACTGTCTGAATTGCGAATCCGGCTGTAACGGCGGCCCCGGCACGGGCAACGTTAGCGAGCCGGTTGACCGCTTAGAGATGCGAATTGCGAAGCGCGGTCAGCAGCATATCGTGGCGAACAAAAAATCATTATTTGGCGGCGCTCTGCGGCGGGCATTGAAAAAATACTGGGCAGAAGATATTTATACACGTACATACGAAAATCATGGAAAAATAGGTTTGCAGGTAAAAAAAACAAGCGATAAAGAACTGGAACCGATTTTTGCATCCATGAAGAAAAAATCGATACATGATATGCTTAACTGCTCGGCCTGCGGTTATGGAAGCTGCCGTTTCATGGCAGAGATGATTTTTAACGGGCTTAATAAAAAAGAAAACTGTCATCAATATCTTATGGCAAAGCTGCAGGAAGATGAAAAAAAACGTTCGGAAGCAATCAATATGGCGAATCATCTTGTGTTTCAGGTTGAAAATTCTAAGGAAACGCTTATTCTATTGCAGGATAAAGTTTCAAAATATATAGAAGTAACAACCAAACAGGGCGCGGCCATAGACCAGTCGAGCGAGAAAGTGTCCGAGTTGATAGTCCAGATTCAAGCGGTAAGCACGGCTGCACAGCAAAAACGAGAAATGGTAGAAAGCTTAGGTAACTCTACCGGACGGGCAAAAAAAGATATGCAAGCCCTGTTATCGGCGTTTACCGATGTGCAAAATACTACAAAAGAGATAGCCGGCATTGCTGATGTTATCGATGATGTTGCGGTCAGTACCAACTTGCTGGCCATGAACGCTGCCATCGAAGCCGCTCACGCAGGCGAATCCGGCAGAGGCTTCTCCGTTGTCGCAAGCGAGATACGCTCACTTGCCAGCGCAACTTCGGATAATGCAAACAACATTTCGGCAAACATAAAAAGTATCGTCAAACAGATAGGCGTTTCGATGGACTTTCTTAACAAAACCGACGAAGTTATGGGCCGCATGATCGAGGGCGTGAATAATGTAGAGACCGGCTTTTCGGAAATAATTCATTCAAATATCGAAATGACAGGTTCAACACAGGAATTAACCATCGACCTTCAATCGATGAATGAAACTTCCGAAAGTCTTCGCAGAGCCTCAAATGAAATTATCGAGGCGTTAGAGACCATAAAAGAATTGATAGCTTCACTTGACAAAGCGGCGGATACCGCAAAAATCGATAATGACGGCCCGTCGCTGAATATCTTTTCAAAAGCGACCTAATCCGCGGCGGTTTTTTTAGCGCGTTTGATGCCGCGCCAATAGTTGACGGTCAACTTGTTGACCGTCAACAACGCTGATACGCCAATGTAGCGGCGCATCAGCGTTTCGTTAAAGTTTGTACGGGAAGCGGATTACGACAACGCCAGTTAGACCGCTACTGCCAGCATCGCCTTTTGTGCTTGTCGACGCGCCTTTTTTACCGCCCTTACCGCCTGAACCGTAAGTGGAATTATCTGTTGCGCCCCCACCGCCGCCATCTCCGCCCCGGGCATAAATATAGCCAACCCCTCCGTTGTAGTAGCTCAAAGTTTTACCAGTACCGCCTAAACCACCTCCAGAATCAATGCCTTCACTTCCCGCGCCTCCCGCACCGCCGCCACCACCGCCGCCAGTTCCAGTGCCGCCGCTTCCACCTTTATGGCCTTGATTCAATGTTTCGTCGCCGCCAGCTCCTTGCGAACTGCCGCCGCCAGCTCCGCCGCCGCCACCTGAACCTCCTGATTTACCTGCAATGCCGCTGCTGCCACCGCCGCCTGCTCCCCCACCGCCGCCTTTAGCGGTAATGCCGTTAAAAGACGAGTTGCCACCATTGCTACCGGAAGTGCCGTTACCACCGGATCCACCGGTTGCGGTACTTCCACCTCCACCAGTACCGACAGTACCGACTGTAACAGTCATACCAGCGGTTGATGCCGCAGCCACCACTTCCAGAAGACCGCCTGCCCCGCCGCCACCGCCGCCATCGGTACTGTCGCCGCCGCCGCCGCCACCTCCGCCGGCCACTATAAGCGCCCTTACCTCACGGCTGTCGCTCTTAAATTTGAACGTACCGTCAGTAGTAAACGTGTGAATCTCGTCAAAACCAGCAGCCGTCGCCGCATAACTTATCGCGCCGCCCTCCGCGTTGGCCAATGCGTTACTATTCGCCTTAGCCTCCGTTATGCCAAACCACTGCGCGTATATTTCCATGTCCGCCGTTACAGGCGCGCCGTTCACAACCGGATCGCCCCCGCTGTCAGACCAGCCCGTCATCAAATATCCTTCCCTCAACAGTGAATCAGGCAGCGTTATCCCAGAACCTTTTCCAAAACTTACCGTAAGGTACGCGCTCTCGCCGGTTTGGCAATTCTTATAAAACTTAACACTGTACACATCCTGCGTCCACTCCGCCCTATAGGTCATATCTCCCTCAGGCACTATCTCCGCGTCAAACGCAGTATTCTCACCACCGGTAACCC
>JAISZZ010000065.1 GCA_031284385.1 Treponema sp. | reverse complement strand
CCTCTCCTGCTTGGGTGAATATAATATAATATAATCTGTTTGACCTTTACAAGGTACTAGTATCACTTTGCCAATATGCTGTTACGGGAGCGGTATTGGACGGCAAGGATTTATATTTTTCTCCAAGCTATTGGTTTCTCATTACTAAAGGCACATTTGGCGACACTACCGCCGCCGTCAGCGGTCACATGGGAGCATTGCTATATGCGGGAGGAGGTACATCAGCGTATGCCGGGAATAGTATTACACTCACTGTCGGCGCCATGATGGCTATGATGCAATCAGACACTGTAGCTTCTGTTACGCTGCCGGTAGAGAGTTCAGATCTCGCTAGAGTGAACAGCTTGCGGGGAGCCGCAGGCAAATTTTTCAACAAATACAACAACAACACAACGATAAATACCGTTGACAGCATGGTGGATCTGGTTTCCGCTGGATCTGTAGGAACTTTAATATCAGGTAATTCGCCCGACGCTTATATTTCCACCAATTGGCCTGTCGACCCTTCGTCAAGTACCGGTGTCATTTTAGGAAGCGGACTGGAAACAGCGAATAGTGTCGTGACGCACGGCGGCCTTATTCACGAGGGTTCTTTATCCGCCTATCATTTTACGCTGGGTACCCTTAGCAACGGTATGTTGTACATAGAGGATACCGGTTCAGCATCGGCTGAGAACGCGGTTACGGGTTCCGCCACCGTTTATTTTAGTTCCCCTTACCTTTTATCGGGTAATTTTGTTTATTTTGTTGATAATATCTATAATATCGCCAATTATGAGTTTGGAGTTGTGGTAAACATCAGCCGCCCGTCGTCGGAGTAACAATGACGCAGCCGGCGCAATTAGCGCACTCGCATAAATCAGTGCTTCCCTAGCCGTTCCGCTACTTGTTTAATACCGGTGAAAGTTGTATGCTACAAAGTAACATGGTGGGGAGTAGCAGCTTAGGCTTTTACTTTTTCATCGCAGTAGGGGGAGTTTATGAAAAAGAGTAATCATTCGGCGGCGGTATTTGCGTGCCTGTTTATGGCAATATCCGCGTTTTCATGCGATGGTGGGGGGGGGGGGGCGAATCGGCCGTGACTGCCGTAAAACCGGGCTCGCCGGCGGAAGAAACCGCCAAATTGGAAGAGGGGTATGTGGCGTTCCACAGTAACGGCGCGACAACGCTCGCTAACCCAAACAAGAAAAAGATAACTGAGATCAGCAAGAATGGCATAAAAGAGTATATAGTAACGAGCCTTCCAACGCCGCCCAAAAAGATTGACCACTCGTTTGTGGGCTGGAATACGGAGGAGAACGGCAACGGTTCTCCCTTCAGCATAAATACCGATATTGGTCAGAATTCTTTGATGGTCTATGCCCAGTGGGTTAAAGGATTGCCGGATTCGAGTGATTATCCTGAAACGAATAGCGACGTAACTTATACGCCGAAAATAGCGGGATATTATCAGATTGAGCTTTGGGGGGCGCAGGGCTGGAACCCGCCGGCGAAAGAAAACACGTACGCCGGTAGGGGCGGTTACGCTAGGGGCATTCTGGAAATTACGGACGAAGAGGTAACGGCGGCGGCAAAATTTGTTTTGAGTGTGGGCGGCATAGCACAAGGCGGCACGGGTGGTAACGGCGGCGGCGGTTCCAATAACTCCGGCTTTAAAGAAGGCGGCGGCGGCGGCGCTACAGACCTGCGTTGGGGCGGCGACACGCTTTATGACCGCATAATTGTCGCGGCGGGCGGCGGCGGCGCAAACACTACGGCAAAAACAGGTGAAAAAACCCAGCCTTCCAGCAGATTCTGGACAGGCGGCTTTGGCGGTGGGCTTACAGGTGGAGATAGTAACGCTACCGCAGATAGCGCTCCGGGTAAAGGCGCTACACAAACAGCCGGTGGAATCGCCGGAGAGATGAACAGTAATCCGGGTAGTTTTGGCTTTGGCGGGAATTATGATGGTGAATCTGAAAGTTCAGGCGGCGGCGGCGGCGGTTACTGGGGCGGCGGCGGCGGCGGTCAGAGAATCTATAACGGCGGCGGCGGCGGCGGCTCTTCCTTCATTTCCGGTTATACGGGTTGTGTGGCTATTGCGGCTGCCGGAAGTACCGCCTCCAGTAGCGCCAGTAATACCGCTACCGGTGAACCTGATGAAGTGCTTACCGGAATAGCATGGGTTACAGACCCTGACAGTAAAGATGTTAGTGAAGTTGAATATACTGTTACCATCAAAAAGGGCGTAGTTCCACGAGCCCTGCATTTCAGCGGAAAGGCTTTTATCCCAGAGTTGAGCATTAAAATTGGTGAAAATGAGGCTGTTACATACACTACTACAATGATAGCCGGTGATAAGGATATGCCGTCCCCGGATGGCGAAAATGAAAAGGGGCATAGCGGCTCAGGTTATATTCGTATTACTTATTTAGGCAATAAGCCGGAGGTTACAGCAGATACGGGTGATGATGCCCCGGTTATAGAAGAGCCGGCGGTGGATGACGCTTAAAATTATCAGGCCGTCTGTTTGACAAAGTTAAATTTTTAGTTATGATAGACGGCATGAAACAACTATTGATTGCGCCCTCCCTGCTTAGCGCGGATTTTTCTAACATGGGACAGGCGATTGACAGCATATCCGCATCTGGAGCGGATTGGGTACATATAGACGTGATGGACGGCAATTTTGTGCCGCCCATCACGTTTGGCGTAAAAATGCTGGAAGATTTGCGCGGCAGGGCTTCATTGCCGTTTGATGTACATCTTATGACGTGCAGCCCCGAAAATCAGCTTGCGCCGTTTGCTCAGGCTGGAGCGGATTGCATAACGTTCCACATCGAGGCGGCTGTTCACGCTCATCTTATCATTCAAAATATACACAAGCTCGGAAAAAAAGCTGGTATCAGCATCGTTCCCTCTACACCTGCCACCGCCATTTCCTGTTTGTTGCCATTTCTCGACCTTGTTCTCGTTATGACTGTGAACCCGGGCTATGGTGGGCAAACTTGTATTACAGAATGTTTTACAAAAGTTGAGGAATTGACACGCCAACGTGCTGAACGCGGTCTTAATTTTTTAGTGTCGGTTGACGGTGGTATCAACGAAAGTACGGCAAAAGAGGCCGTTGCGTCGGGCGCTGATGTTCTTGTCGCCGGTTCCACATTTTTTAACGCTGTTGATAAACCGGCACTTGTAAAAAAATTGCGCGGGCAAGGTTGATATGGCGGTTTTGCAAAATTTTGTTGTGTTTGAAGGCGGAGACGGCAGCGGTACAAGCACTCAACTTGACATATTAAAGCGGCGTTTTGATGGTAAGAGCGGCCAAAAACAAGTTCTGCCGCCAGTGTTGTTCACATTTGAGCCCACAGACGGAGTCATCGGACGGCTTTTACGCGGCGCGTTGCGCGGTGAAGTGAAATTGCTCGGTGAAACAATGGCGCGTCTCTTTTCGGCTGACCGCGCCGAACATTTGCGCGGTGAAGGTGGTATTGTGGCTTCCGCCATTAACGGCACTCTTGTCGTATGCGACCGCTACACACTCTCATCGCGTGTTTATCAGGGGCTGGAATGTGGCGACAAGCTGCCGGCCACATTCAATGAAGATTTTCCCGCGCCGGAACTACTCTTGTTTTTTGATGTAGACCCGAATATTACGCAAAAACGCCTTGTAACCCGCGTCCAAAAAGATATTTACGAAAAACTTGACTTCCAAATCCGCGTCCGCGAGCGTTACCTCAGCCTGCTGGATTCATGTCGCGCCGACGGCAGCCGTGTCGTTATTATAGACGCTTCCGCCGGAATAGATGACGTGGCGCATACTGTTTGGCAAAATATTTGTTTAATGCCGATAATGAAAGGGTGTGCATACCAATAAAATGCGAAAATGCCGGCAGATATCTCAAAAACGCGCTTATAGCCTGTTGCGCCCTCACGCTTTTGCTTACTAATTCCGCGCCGCTTGACGGGTATATCGTACGCTACAAAGAACAGTTTTACCGGCTCTACCATCTACACCATATTCAATATCCAGATGACACGATGGAGAATATTTATTGGCTGGAAAAGTCGCTGGCCGCTGATTTTTCTAATCCGATGTACGCCGAGGCGCTGATAGAAAATACAACTCAGTGGGAAAAGTATCGTTACCTTTTTATGATGCATATAAACCTTAAACTTATCGAACAATACATATTTTTGGGTAACAAATGGAATAAACGTAACGCATACTTTTACAATGCGCCTTGGAAGCCTCAAAATCTTGACAGCCTTAACACTGCCGAAACCTGTTACCGTACCGCACTTTACTACTGGAACGGCGCTAAAGAATGGGCGGAAAAAGCGTTGGATAAGCGTTTTCGTTTTATAAACTTGCCGCGCATCCAATTCTGGGAAGACGAGGCCACCCGCATGGAAAACGGCGCGCTCGATTACGAAAAAACACTAAACCGTGAACTTGAGCTGCTCCAAAAAGTACGCGCCCAATTCGAAGCCATGGACGAAAACACCTATTAGCACACGCACTTTACATTGAGCGCGTTTGAGCAAAAAAGCCGCAAAAATGAGTCCTCCAATTAAACGAATTAACGTGAATAATAGGCGATTTACGGACTACAGCGGTCATTATTCGCGAAAATTAGCGTAATTCGCGGACCATAATCTGCGGTTGATGGGGGGGGGGGGCTCCGCCACAAAGTTTGCCGCACACGTGCGACTTTAGGGCGGTTAGAATTGGCAACGCCAAACAGAACGTGGACTAACCGCCGCCTAATACCCTTACATGGACGGAACGTTCACGGGGACCGTCAAATTCTGTAAACCAGATACCCTGCCATGTGCCGAGCAACAGGCAGCCCCCTGAGACGATTATCGTGATTGACGGCCCTACAAGGCTGGTTTTCGCATGGGCGGCGGAGTTCCCTTCCGCATGGCGGAAATCCGCGCGGTCAGGCGAAACGGCGTTGAGCGCGGTAAGCATATCCCGCGGCACATCCGGATCAGCGTTTTCATTGATAGTGATGGCCGCCGTCGTATGTGGCGTAAAAACAACGCAGATTCCTTCGTTTACACCGGAAGAAGCTACGGCTTTTTGCGCCTGAGCCGTGATGTTGATCCATTCGTTACGGGAGCGTGTTTGAAGCGTGAAAGTAGACAGCTTAGTCATAACGATAATATGGCGAAAAAACGGCGTTTTGAACAGTAGCGTGAGACAGCAACGGCATTTCGCACTTGGTGTACACATATTCAATCTGGGAACTTATACCAACGATGTAATTGTTGGACGGCATAAAAAAATGACGAAAGAAAAACTGTATACGGACATATCTCGCCTTGAAAGTTATAATACCGGCTGCAATAAAAATATTAACGGACAAAAATTGTATAGTATTCTGCAAAAAATTCACATAGCGATTTTGGTTGTCTGCCGTTTTTAAGCGGATGTTGTTCAAAAACTGAAGTTCTTGAACAACTCTATTTACTATTCTGATTTTGAGTCGCCGGTACGAAACCATTGCATAGTTCCCTGTGTCAGGCGAATTTCAATTATAACGGAGACATTCATTTTTGAGCGGACTACCCCCTGATTATGTTTTAGGAAATATAAAGCAGCCGCCGTTCATGGAAATCGTGAACGGCGATCGCGCAAACCGCTTCCGCAAATCCCTCAACGAATCGGAGGACGGTATGTTTCCCGGATGCCTGCACTACTACCAAAATATGCTGTTCGGTAAAAAAATAAAAGACTTTTGCGCCTGCGGAATGAATTTGGCTGTTCCCTAGGGCAACACTGATTTAGCGAGTGTGCATTCGTCAATGAAATTGACGCGTCCATTTCATTGACGAATGCGTAATGAAATGAGCTTGCTCCTTAGAAACCACTATATTTTAAGCAAAATTCGCGATTTTTATCCAAATATGGAAATCATATTTAGAAAATTTGCTAAAATATACTAGTTTTAGGGTTTTTAGGTGAAAATATATCTGGGTGGCGCTGAATAGGCATTGCCTAACGCAAGGCCTTTTTCTATAATAAATTTGTTCAAAACTGAAGTTTTGAACAAATTCCGATGAAAACAGCAAAATGTGCCGCATTTTGCACAGCATTTGCTGCGACTTGTGAAAGAACGATAAAGCTATTGAGCATATCCAATGGCATGAATTTGGCAAAAGTCTGCGAATTACACGAATTAAAAAGGGGGAATTATGCAAACCGCGACTATAACAGACGACATAAAATTGATAGCGGCGGATATGGATCATACGCTTCTTACTGAAAAGGGCGAATTACCGCCGGATATTGATTATTATATCACGGAACTGAATAAACTGGGCATAGAATTTACCGCCGCAAGCGGACGGCCATTATACACACTGGAGTCTCTTTTTTTACAAGCGAAGCTCAAGATGAATTTTATCAGCGATAACGGCTGTATTATAAGCCGCCATGGAAAAATAATTTTTAAGGACTTGCTTGCCCCCGCCGCATACCAATCCATGATTGATTTCACTGAAAATAACACTGACGGCGTAGCGATACTCTGCGGAGTAGATTCGGCTTATGTACATGAAAAATATAAAATGTACGAAGATTATTTAAGATATTTTTATTCAAAAATTACTTTTATCAAAAATTTTAACCGGTTTACGGCAGACGCGAATAAATTTACCGTTTATTTCCCGAATAAAAACAGCAAAGAATTTTATGAAAACATATTTAAGCCAAAATATGAGAATGATTTTTCCGTAACTGTGGGCGACACTATTTGGATTGACATTATGAATTTTGGGATAAATAAAGGTAAAGCGATACGGATGCTCGCGGATGATATGGGGCTAAAATATGAACAAATGATGGCGTTCGGCGATACTTATAATGATATAGAAATGCTGCAATCCGTAAAATACAGCTATATTGTTAAAAATGCCCATGCGGATATGAAACAGTACGCGGCCTTTACCGCCGAATCAAACGATAACTTCGGCGTGATAAAAGTTATTGATCAAATCCTAGAAAATCATAAAAGAGCATGATGATACGATGTCCGCAAATTTATAGTTTGTAAGGATTTACGCTTAATCACCGGAAACTATTTCGTCAACCAGAGTTTGTAATTCTATGGTTATTTTAAGGACGGTTATCCGCAGTTTTTTTTGTAGTGGGGGTGGGGATAATACGCAGCCATTCTGCGCTGGTAGGTTCATTTCTCCAGTAAATATAGATATTCTTTTATATGTATTTCTCGGTTATTCAAATTTCTACTTCCTCTAAAAGTATTGTATTTTATTTCTAATACTTCGATTTTTCCGATTTTATTCAGCATATTTTTCATATCCACATGACTAACAAATCCTTCTGAGTTGAATGATATTATAACGTATTTTGATTTAATTTTTTCAACAAGTTCGGTAAGTGATTTTAACGCATAATTCTCTTTGTTGTAATTCGAACGGTTCCAATTTTCTGGAATCCCCGATATTTTGCTGGTATTTTTTGGACATTCATAATCCAATATTAAATTGAGCATAAAATAATTAGAGCCGTATGGATGCTGATTATAGGGCGGATCCAAATATGCTATATCAACTTCTGGCAAGTTTCTTATTATTTGATTAGAATCTCCATTACAGATAATGGATTCACAATTAAAATTACTAAATAGTGGAAATGGTAATTTTATATCACCGGTAATTCTAAATAATGCGTCTTGGTTTAAACCGCCAAATTGTCCAATGCCGGTTTTTTTGTTTTTGTAAAACCCCTTAAAAACACCTGAAGTATTAGTATGTATCGATGCTTCTGATAATAAAGGCGCTAAAAAATACTTTTGGTCTTGTTGAGGCAATTTTCCTATTATTTGCCGGACAGTATCAATATACATCGCATTTCTTGATGTGTAAAAAACTCGTTCACCAGCTTTTATATTTATGTCATTTTTTGGAGCATATAACTCGGATATAAACCCTTTAACTAAATGATTATTAACTTTGTCAAGAATATCATAATAATATTTATGCAATAAAACCATATTGATATCATCTTTATTTGATAAATAACATTCATTTATCAAAGTAGAGTATTTTTCCAAATCATTTACAATTAGTAAATCGGAAAATTGTTTAAAATAACGAGAAACAATTCCAGAACCACTAAATACATCAAACATATACAGTTTATTTTTATGTAATCGTTTTTGTACTTTTCTAATTCCATCACCTATAAATGTGAGTAATGCCCTTTTATTACCAATATAAGTAATAAGTTGCTGACTGAGAAATTCCTTCTTTTCACATAAAATTTCATTTGTTTCGATATTAAGTAAAAGAAATTGTTTACCCATAACAATATTTTAGCAGAAATTTTTGTCTTCGTGAAGCCATATTCATTATATAGTAGACTTGTTCGACAACCCGGTTGGTTGTCGAACAGTCTTGCAGTTTTTCAGGCTAAGCGCCTGTGAACCGAAGGTTCGACAAAATGCGGCGATGCGCCATATTAAAGAATCGTTGAAGGCCAGGCAAATGACAAGTACCATACCTGACATACCGGCGTATTTAAACCTGCCGGCTTGCGGCTTTCAGGCGCATTGCGGCTTTCAGGCGGGCAGTCTATACTTCAATCATGGATTCAACCACGCTTATACGAAACTTT
>JAISZZ010000037.1 GCA_031284385.1 Treponema sp. | reverse complement strand
TTCCCGCAGCTTGAAAGCATAGACGGAATTGGAGCTAAACGGGCGGCGCGGATTATGAGGCGTTACGGCAGCCTTGCCGCGATTGCCGCCGCGGATGCCGCCGGCCTCGCCGCCGCCTGCTCTATCGGCCTGACACTCGCCAAGACTGTAACGGCGGCGGCGAGGCTTGCTCTGGAGGACAGCGAAGCCGAAAGCCGGCGGCTAGGAGGTCTTGCCGCCGCCGAACCTAAACACGAATACAAGCAGGCCGGCGGTTAAAATGTATGTGAGGCCAGCAATTCACAACCTTTTAATTACGTTGACGCGCCAACGTAGTTGACGCGCCAACGTAGTTGGCGGCCAACTACGTTGGCGATGCGCGCTCGTGTAAATCGGCGCTTCCATAGTGTTAAATGTAAACCTTCTGCAAAAACATCCGATTATTAAATGAAGTGGGAAAAAATCAAAAGAGGCAGTCGGCATATAGCGGCTGCGTTGAAAGCCGTATTTAAAGATCATTTATCGGGGTTTCTGTGAAAAAAATATATATTGCTATTTTACACGTTTTCTTTGCCGCCGCGTTATATGCGGCTTCACCGGATGGAATCGACTTAGGTATCCGGTATTTTGATAAACAACTGTACTATCCGCAGACTGGGGAAATATTCCTGTACATAACACTTACAAATAATTCAAGCGGGGCGTACCGGTTTAGGCTTTCGGATGACAGGGCGTTTTCGCTTGACTTTGACGCGCTTACACCGGCGAACCGGCAGATTGAAAACGCGGATATACTCATAAGGAAACGCGCCACGAAGCAGCGGATTTTTTTTCGTGAAGTAACACTTGAACCGGGTGAATCTTTTTCGTTTACGGAAAATATTCGTGAGTGGCGGCAGTTGGACAAACCCGGCTCGTACATAGTGCAGGCAAAATTCTATCCGGGGCTTTTACAAACCGTGAACGACGCGGCGGATAACGAAAACGCCAGTTTCGAGATTCTTACAGGGCTTACAAACAAAGACGAGAGCGACGGGCAAGATGTGATAATTTCTAACCGGTTGAATCTTCATGTACGAGCCCCCGCAATACTGAATTCAGACGGCATACCTGTCGCGTTGGAAGAGGAAACACAGGCCGTATATTTTCGTGAACATCTGCCGCCGGACGAAGTTGTAATGTGGACGCTGCGAAGCCGCCAGAAATCTCAGTGGGAAAAATTCTTTTTGTACCTTGACCTTGAACGGATGGTAACGCGAGATGCCTCACGCGGCCGTATGTGGCGTTCCGAATCTGAGGAAGGACGCCGCCGCATGATTGCGAGGTATCGGGAAGATCTTGGCAAACAACTGATAGACGGGGACATAAGCGCGATACCTTATGAGTTTATAATTGAGCGCACGACATACAACGCGGACGAAGGCACCGTCAGTGCACTTGAAAAATTCAAAACAGGGGACTATACCGAGCGTAAACGTTATACATACTATTTACGGCGAATCAGCGACATTTGGCTGATAGTCGATTATGTTGTGCAAAATCTTGGCACCGAATAACTTTGGCGGATTATATGTCGGGATGTGAAAAAATAACGCCAATGGAAGCGTTGTAAAGTATTTTTATATTTGTGAGGTCATCTATGTTGAAAGGCACCTCACCCTCGACGAACCACGCGAAAATATTGCTCACTTGGGAGTAAAAACGCGCTCCGACAAAAAGTGTGGAGATGCCTTCCTCCTCGATGGGGCCGTTGTCATTCACCAGTCGTATTAAATCCTGCCATCCAAAGTCAAAACGTATGCGATAAGGCGTATTTTTTGAAAAAATTTCCATCGCCCCCTTGTACCGTTTGCGGTTGGTCTGTATTTTCAAAGTTTCTGTAACTTGCTCAATGTAATCTTTCATGTCGAAATCAAACGTGATGAAAATATTCGGAAGCCAAAAGCCGGCCTGAGCGCTGAATAGCTGGCGGGTAGTATTTTCAGGACTATCCATGCTGCCGCCTATGCTGGAACTTATGCCCGCGTTTGCCATGAATATGCCGGGAAATTCCACGCCGGCCTTTCCAGAAAAGCCCGCATCTATAGATGTAAACGTAAAATCGCCCGCGCCGATGAAGAAGCCCAGTTTAATATCAATGTTGCCTAAATAATAGCCAATATCGCCGGAAATTGTATTGCGCCAGATGGGGTCGTAGTCAAAATTTATATTGTAGTTATATTTTCCAGATATATCATTACTCAGTCCAGCATAAATTATCGGTAAAAATTCCGGCGTAAAGACATTTCCAACAAAACTTTTGTTACCGGGAGGGTAGGAAGTATAATCAACTCCGCCTTTCAACGTAAAATCCAGACAAGTAATGAACTGCGAATGGGTTAAAAATATGAATAATGCGAACAGAGCCTTATTTTTCATCAGTCATAGTTTACCGTAAAGCCCCCGTGCGTTCCACGAGGTTTGCGCCAGTCTACGCTCACGCTGTCAACTCTGCCGTATCGAGGGCCTTTTCGCAGCCATGCAAGGAATAATTTTAGGGGTTCGCGTCCGCCTTCCGCGTATACCTCTACTTCGCCGCCCGGATTGTTTCGTATCCATCCTGATATGCCAAGCCGTTCCGCTTCGGTACAGGCATAGTAGCGGAAACCCACGCCTTGAACACGTCCATATACGACAGCCTCAAAAGCTGCGTTGTCCATCGTGTTTTCTCCCGCAAACAAGTTCATTCATCGTATAAATACTCCAAAACTTCCGCGCTAAAGCCTTCAAACCGTAGTTTTTCTCGTAAATTTCCACAACTATCACCGCCGTCCAGACCGGATTTAGTGATAAAACGCCGTAACAGTGATAACTCAACGCCGGCAGACGACTCATCGCTGCCGGCGAAAACTTCTTCTAACGCGGCTGTCGCGGCTCGGCGGTCTATTCCTTTCCGGCGAAGCGAGGACAGTAGCTCACGTGGAGAGTCTGCCCTATGCTTTATACGCGATTCTATCCAGAGACGAGAATACCGCTTGTCGTCCAGCATCCCTGTTTCGGCCAATGCGCCGGCAACCGCCTTAATATCGGCCTTGCTGTACCCTTTTTTTTGAAGTTTTAGTGAAAGCCCCGCGCTAAATTGCTCGGCGCGGGCCACGAGACGCAGGGCATAGAGCATAGCCGGTTTTTTTTCAAGCCTTTCCATAAAAACACCCGCCTGCGGATAATCGAAGTTTAACCTGCTAGACAGGCATCCGTGCCGCCCGCCGGACAACGCCCCGCCGGACAACGCCATAGCCGGCTTCCGTCAATCACCCATCAAACGCCAGTGTCCGCCCGTTGTCAACTATACCCGCGTTGATGCTGAGGAACTGTAAAAAAATAAAATGCACAGCATTTTATTAAATTGCTAAGCAATAAATTGCTTATGCAATAAGGAAATAACATGACCATTTGGTCATGTTATTTCCTTACAGTTCCTGAGCGGCGTTTTAGCGTTTAGAGAATTGGAAACGTCTGCGGGCGCCGGCCTGACCGTATTTTTTACGTTCAACCATACGACTGTCGCGGGTCAAAAACCCGTTACCGCGAAGGCTGGCGGCGTTAGCTTCGTC
>JAISZZ010000157.1 GCA_031284385.1 Treponema sp. | reverse complement strand
AGAAACTCGTTCAATGTATGCGTCAACGCCGCCTTAAATCCTACAAGGTGCGTACCGCCCTCGCGGGTATTTATGTCGTTGACAAACGAGTACATTATCTCGTTAAAGCCGTCGTTATGTTGAATCGCGCATTCTATCTCCACAGTTCCCTGTATGTCGTCCTCGCGGCTGCCGGCCAGCACGATAGGCTCTTGATAAAGAACCTTTTTGCCGGCGTTCAAATACTCTACAAAACTTTTTATGCCGCCGTCGAATTTGAATTCATGGAATTTGGGCGTGGAAAGCCGCTCGTCCCGTATCGTTATCTTCAGACTTTTGTTCAAAAAGGCAAGCTCGCGGAGCCTGTTGCTTAGCGCGTCAAAGTTGTACGTGGTTGTCTCGAATATTGTGGTGTCGGCCTTAAACCGGATTTCAGTGCCGCGTCTATCCGTGCTGCCGACCTCCCGCGCCGGCCCTTCCGCGATACCAATCTTGTAACGCTGGGTGTGGATTTTCCCGTCGATATAAACAAAGGCTTCGCACCACTCGGACAGCGCGTTCACGACGGAAACGCCCACCCCGTGCAAACCGCCTGAGACTTTGTATGATTTCTTATCAAACTTGCCTCCGGCGTGGAGGCGTGTCATCACCAACTCAAGGGCGCTCACCTTTTCTTCCTGATGTATGTCAACCGGAATACCGCGGCCGTTATCCTCTACGCGGACAACATCATTTCCCTCAAGGACAACGAGTATCTCGGTGCAAAAACCCTGCATCGCCTCGTCAATAGAGTTGTCGACCACCTCAAATACAAGATGATGCAGCCCGTCTATTCCTGTAGTTCCTATATACATACCCGGCCGTTTCCGCACGGCTTCGAGCCCCTTTAGTACCTGTATATTTTGCGCTGAATAATTATTCTGTTCCATGAGTTTTATCGTAACAGATTTTTCTAGTATTTGTAATAGGCCGCAGTGGATTTGTCCAACGTGCTGTGCGCCGTTCAGTCTTGATGTTTTCTGTGTTACGCGCTAGGCTGAGAATAAGGAGATTTTTGTGAAAAAAATACTATTTGTTTTTGTGTCTATTGTTTTTTTATTTGCATCGGTTGGCTGCACGTCTGAATCTAAATCTGTTATATTCGGATCAAGTAAGAATTTGGCGGAATTACCTGATTTTGTAAAAAATGAGCCTGTATCGGATACGGAGATATACGGCATCGGCAGCGCAAAATTGAAAAATCAGGATTTGGCGCGGCGAGCCGCCGAAACACGTGCGCGGCGTTCGATAGCGAACAATTTAAGCATTCAAGTACAAGGGATGGTAAGCGACTACAGCAGGGAAGCGGGTACTTTGGAGAACGATGCCAGCTTGCAGTTTGTTGAGGACGTTGGACGTGAAATAACGAACGCGAAGTTAAACGGCGTGAAGATAGTTAGGCGTGAGCAGACGAAAGACGGCACTTGGTGGGTACTCGCGTCATACTCAAAAAGTAACGCCAAGGATGAACTCACGAATGTCATTGAAAATGAAGCGCCCCGGTACGCTGAATTCAAAGCCCAAGAAGCCCTCAAGATGCTTGATGCCCAGCTTGATAAACAGCAAACGATCATTCAAGTAGATTCGGACTAAACTATTTTATGCGCCCTGCGCCTGCTAAAGAAATATGCTTGGTAAATAGAAAATATATAAATAATTTTTCGGAAGCGCCGTTATCAGTATGTGAAACGGCGAATTCTTTTTTACAGAGTGCTTTTTGGGGAGAGTTTAAGGCGTTTTTTGCGTGGAAACCTTATGCGTTTTGCGTGGATTGGATGAATTTTGAAAAAAAAACGCCAGTTTTAGCTCTCTACAGAAAATTGATTGCGGGAGTGGGTTTTGTATATGTGCCGTGGGGTCCAGAACTGCCGGATGATTTTTTTGGAGATAATGGGGCGCGTGCGGAGGCTCTTTTTGAGATAGCGTATGCGTTGAAACCTTTTTTACCCCATGATACGGCGTTTATCCGGTTTGATCCACCCTGGTTTGGTTCCGCGGATGAGCCGCCGCCCCTAATATTGAAACCATTTGTAAGAGCATCCGCCGATATTCAGCCGCCGGATACGGCGGTAGTTGATTTAGCACCGCCGCCGGACGAAATTTTGGCACGGATGAAATCCAAATGGCGTTATAATATAAGACTCGGTGGTAAAAAAACTTCTGTTTTTAGAGTTGATGTCGAAGGACTGGAGGCGTTTTATGCTCTTTACAATGAGACTGCCGCACGTGACGGAATCGCCATACATGGAATCGGTTACTATAGGCAGCTTTTTGATTTGGCAAAGACAAAAACAAGCGTTGATTTGAGGCTTTACCTCGCGAAAGCTGACGGCGATCCTGTAGCCGGGATTATAACGCTGTTCCGCGGAAAAACGGCAACATATCTTTATGGCGCGTCGTCCAACAAAAACCGCAATCTGATGGCGGCTTATGCGTTGCAGTGGCAAGCTATGCTCGATGCTAAAAAGGCGGGCTGTATTGAGTATGATCTGTTTGGAATACCGCCGGATGCCTCGCCGGAACACCCTATGGCGGGACTTTATCTGTTTAAAACAGGTTTTGGCGGCGGCATCGCGCACCGTCCCGGCAGCTGGGACTATGTGTGCAAGCCTATACGCGCCGGTATTTTTCGTGCCGCGGAAAAAGCTCGAAAAATCATACGCGATTCGCGTAAACATAAGACGGCGCATTCTCATAGAAAATCGCAACCATAAAAGAAGGAAATAAATAACACCTAAAATAATTCATTATTCTGCAATATCTGGTATTAAACCACAGACGGTATTATAAATTTCCTTACAGAACGAGCCTCCGTTCAAACTAATACAACGCTTAAGATACCGCACCGCAAATTTTGCGCGTTTGCCGCACGGAGGCTCATTGTAGGCTGGCGGTGTGTGTGTGGGGGGGGGGGGGGATACCGCGTAAGAGGTATTGAGAAAGAGCGTTAAGAAAACGTTGAGTTATGCGAGTGTGCATTCGTCAACGCATCTAACGCAATTAGTACAGGTTTAATGCGAATGTCAACGAAATTGGCCGCCAACTTCGTTGGCCGCCAATTTCGTTGGCGCGGCCTCAAGTTAATCAGCGTTTTAGCGGTAAACCAGACGTGTAAATGTAAAACTGCTGATGATGTTACGCGAAGGCTTGACATACCGCTCGTTTTTGCGGTATAAGTTATGAATACTATTTAAGGAACGGGTATGTACGCAATTATTGAATTTAAGGGTAAACAATACAAGGCCGAAGAAGGCGCCGTATTGAAGGTTGACCATCTGGAATGTGAGCAAGGCGCTCACTTTGATATTGATTCGGTGCTTCTTGTCTCAGGCGAAAAGTTGGCTGTGGGCGCTCCATACGTGGCCGGCGCTAAGGTACGGGCTGTACTTGAATCGCACGGGAAGGACCGCAAGATAACCGTATTCAAATACCGGCCCAAAAAAGATTATCGGCGTAAAAAGGGGCATAGACAGCAGTTTTCACTGATAAAGATTGAGGAAATTGCTGTTTCTTGAGCCATGATTAGGCTGGAAGCGACGCTGGATAGCAAAGGTCTGCTTGTAGAATACCGTGCTTTGGGTCATGCCGGAGCGGGGCCAATGGGATCGGATATAGTTTGCGCGGCGGTTTCGGCATTTTCCCGCTCATTGATTCGCGCTTTGCATGGTAAAGAAGGTATAATTGTCCATGCGGACGCGCCGGAGCGGGGAATTTTTCAGGCTGAGATAAGTTATTCCGGTGAAAATGAACTTTTTTTGGAAGGGGTGGGGGCTTTTTTTTTGGAAGGACTTGGTTCCGTTGCTGAAGAGAACCCCAAGTATTGTAATTTAACGATCGTAAGGAGATAGTTATGGCACGAAAACGCGGTGGAAGCGGAGCAAAGAATGGCCGCGATTCGAATCCGCAGTATTTAGGCGTTAAAGCCTTTGGCGGAACGCTTGTAAAGGCGGGCACGATAATAGTAAGGCAGCGAGGAACGAAGATTCATCCGGGTGCGAATGTAGGACGCGGTGGAGACGACACGCTTTTTGCCATGAAGGATGGCATTGTGGCTTTCCGTGAACATCGGGGACGTAAACTCGCCGCCGTAAATCCTTCGTAACGGCTATTAAAAAAACTATGGCTTCCGGCATCTATGGACAGGTTTGCTGACGAAGCGTTAATCGAAGTTTTCTCAGGGAATGGCGGAAATGGTTGCGCGGCCTTTCGCCGTGAGAAATTTGTACCACGCGGCGGACCTGCTGGCGGCGATGGCGGACGCGGCGGCGATGTGATATTTGTTGTGCGCCGTAACCTGCGGACTCTGACACATTTACGTTATAAGCAAGTGTTTAAGGCTGAAAACGGGCATGACGGAGAGGGTAGGGAACGGTATGGCAAAAACGGAATGGATGTATTGATACCGGTTCCGCCGGGCACTGTGCTTAAAGATCGAGAAACGGGCGAAATTCTGCATGATTTTGGCAAAAATGAAGAGGATTTCGTTTTTCTGCGCGGAGGTAACGGCGGCTGGGGAAATGTCCATTTTAAGTCGTCCGTGAATCAATCGCCGCAGCGAGCTTTACCCGGAAAGAGCGGAGAGAACCAAAAGCTGCGCGTGGAACTTCAAATAATGGCGGATATAGGTTTTGTGGGATTTCCTAACGCCGGTAAATCATCTCTGTTGGGACGTTTTACCAATGCACGGCCAAAAATAGCGCCATATCCTTTTACTACGAAAATACCTAATTTGGGAGTGTTGCACACGGGCGACCGGGACATAATCCTTGCCGATATTCCGGGCCTTATCGAAGGCGCGTCTGGAGGCGCGGGGCTCGGGCTGCGTTTTTTAAAACATATTTCCCGCACTCCCGCGCTAGCATTTCTTATAGACCTTTCGGACGATAATTATCTTGAGGCGTTTGGAGTGTTGCTTGCGGAACTGAACTCCTTTTCTCCAGAGTTGTTGAAAAAAAAGCGTGTCGTTGCCGGTACAAAACTTGATGTTGAAGGGAGCGCTGAACGACTTGCTAAACTTCGGGAACGGCTTACAGACGAGGATGTTTATGGTATATCGGTGTTTTCTGGGGAGGGACTGGACACGCTTTCTGGAATTTTTAGCGGGATAACGGATGTTTAATTGAAATACGCGATTTTTGGAGGTAGTTTTGACCCTGTACATAACGGGCATTTGAGTATGGCGCTTGCCGTGCTTACTCTGGGATACGACAGAATAATCCTCGTTCCAGCATATCGCTCTCCATTTAAATCGTTGCAACAGAGCGAATCCGCCGATATTCGTTTGATGCTGCTGCTTTCGGCAATTTCTGGTGATAGGCGTTTTACCGTTGATGCCTGCGAAATAAAACGGGAAGGTGTTTCCTATACGATAGACACTCTTTGCGATATAAGGGAACGTTACCCGATGAGCGGTAAGCCGGCTTTGATACTCGGTGATGATATTGCTTCGAGCTTTCTTCAATGGAAAGACGCGGAACGCATAACAGAGAACGCTGATATTATAATTGCAAGCCGGTTTTCATCTGCACAAATTTCTTATCCATACCCCTGTTCTTTTCTTGGAAACGCGATTATGAAAGTATCTTCCGGTTCTGTACGAGATTTGATACAGGAAAACGGTCATTGGCAGCCGCTTGTACCTGAAGGGGTTTGTAAAGTAATTGAAAAACACGGTTTGTATGGAGCGCGTAAGGCTCTGACTTGTGAGGATGAGGAATTCGATTTTCGCAATGAATCCTCAAATATGCCGGTTTTGATAAAATATATAGAAAATACAGCGCGAAATATGATGAATCCGTACCGCTTCATACATTCGCGTAATGTCGCGCTGCACGCCTCAGATTTGGCTGTTCGGTTTGCCTGTAATAGCGATAATGCCTATCTTGCCGGTATTATCCACGACATTTGTAAAGAATTTAGACCGTCAGATCTTATGAAATACGCCATGGAGGATGGCGCTGCAATCTCACGTCTTGAAAATAAAAAACCTTCGTTGCTGCATGGCAGGGCTGCGGCTATGTTGATACAGGAAAAATTTGGAATAAATGACGCGGATATTATTGAAGCGGTTCGTTTTCATACGACGGGTAAACTGAGTATGGGGCCGCTTGCAAAAATTGTTTACATAGCCGATAAAATAGAAGCGGCGCGGACAACCGTAGATTCCAGACTGCGGCGGCTTGTGTTTGGCGATGAGGGAAAAAATACCTCACTTGACGATTTGTTCGGTATTGTGTTTGAAACGACTGTAAAATGGCTGATGGATAGGGGATTCGTTATATCTGATGAGACTTTGAAACTCTTTTCTGGAATGAAATATGAAAAAACAGATAGATTTTAGCGTTTTTCTTCTTGGCGGTATTTTTTTTATTGTAGCAGTGGCGATAGTGGTTACGATTTTGATATTGGATCAAGATTTTGTTGAGGCGAATTTTAGTGAAAGAAGGGCATCCACGACGCTCTTTATTATTGAGAATGAAGGCAAACCGCTAGGCTCTTACTTATTGCTTTACAATCAGGAAACAAAGCGCGCCGCCGGCTTTGAAATTCCTGGGGAAATCGGCCTTATATTGCAGCAGATTGACCGGGTTGACCGCATTGATACCGTATATCAGAGCGGAAAAATCGCGCCTTATATCAAAGAAATTGAAAAACTTCTTGATATAAATGTGAATTATAATTTTGTTTTCAATATGACTAATCTTGGAAGCATTGTTGATCTTCTTGAGGGGGTAAACATATTTATTCCGGCGGAAATAAAAATATCGGATGACGAAGGCGCGATTCTTTTTTCGTCCGGGCTTACGAAACTTGACGGCGATAAGACTATGGAGTATTTGAGTTACATAAACCAAGATTACGATATTGAAACGCCGCAGCAGCGAAGTCAGAGGTTTTTTACCGGTTTGCTTAAACGTTTTGGTGAAAAAAAGGATAATTTAAAAAATCCGGAGATAAATCAACTTTTCCAAAATTATGTGGAAACAAACATGAATAAACGTATATTGGCGCAGTTCTTCGATGAACTGAGTTATATCGATATTGATCGTTTCAGCCTATCGTTGATAGGCGGCAATATGCGTAAAGTTTCCGATAAACAACTGTTGTTTCCGTTCTATGATGGCAGTTTGATAAAAGATATTGTTAGGCAAACGTTGGGCTCTTTGGCGCAGCCGACAGGCAGCACGAGTAGTAACAGGATTTTTACGGTGGAGGTATTGAATGGCACCGATGTTGTGGGCTTGGCTGGACGCACGGCGGAACTGATTCGCGGGTTTGGTTATGATGTTATAAACGTGGGTAACGCAAGCGGTTCAGATTATGAATTCACCGAAATAATAGATCGTTCGAATTTTGGCAGCGAGGCGGAGAAATTCGCCGGAATAATAAACTGTAAACGCATAACAACGGCGTATAACAGTGATACTGCGTTTCAGGAAAACGGTATAGGTATGAGACTGGAAGATTATGAATACAAAGCGGATTTTACACTGATATTAGGCAGGGATTTTAATGGACGATACACTCAAGGTTGAACAGACGCGGCTTAAAACAGGGCGGATGGACGCAGCGGCTACAGCTATGGATCTAGGCAGGCTGTTACATGAGCATAATGGCGTTGATGTTGTAATTATTGATTTGCGTGAGCTTTCTATGTGGACGGATTTTTTTGTGATAGCCACAGTTACAAGCGGCGCGCATCTTTTAGGTTTGCAGCGCCGCATTAAAGATTTTGCGGTTGAAAATAGTCTGCCTATTTTACACGGAAACGGTAAAAAAACTGCCGGCGGGGATGGCTGGAATATTTGTGATTTAGGCTTTATGGCGGTTCACCTTATGACGGAAGCAACGCGCGCGTTTTATGAATTGGAAAATCTTTGGAACGGCGGTGTTCTTATCAAACTTTAGCGGTTAAAGGGGTAAAATTATGCAGGATGAAATCAAGATTTTGTTTGACAAAATTGTGTCGGCCAAGCATTGTGTCGCGTTGACGGGCGCGGGGGTTAGCACGTTGTCTGGTATAAGGGATTTTCGCGGAAAAAATGGACTTTACAACGATATGGACGCGGAAAAAATGTTTGATATAGACTACTTTGAACAGGATCCGTCCTATTACTACAAAATGGCGGGCGCATTCATATATAATGTGGACGAGCGGCAGGCTTCGATAGTCCATACAACGCTTGGAGAACTGGAAAAACGCGGTTATTTAAAGGCGGTAATAACGCAGAATATAGACTTGTTGCACCAAAAAGGCGGGAGTGAACGTGTTATCGAGGTACACGGTTCGCCTGAGCCGCATTACTGCCTTTCGTGCAGCGGCGTTAGGATGAGTTTTAAGGATGCCGCCGCGATTGTTAAGAAAGGCGAGTTGCCGCGTTGCCCAAAATGCGGCGGCGTGATGAAACCCGCGATTACATTTTTTGGAGAAAGACTGCCTATCAATGCGCTGCGTGAAGCGGAGAGTGAAGCGTCGTCCGCCGATTTGATGCTGGTGTTAGGCACCAGCCTTACCGTTTATCCCGCTGCGGGTATTCCAGAAAGTACGCTTAGGCATGGCGGTAAACTGATAATTGTAAACAATATGCCCACACCGCTGGATGGCCGCGCCGATATGCGGTTTGACGAATTGGAGCCTGTCTTTGCAGGTATTAAAAAATTGTTGGATTGCGACCCCAACAGATAAGGCGACTGTTTGATAATCCCGCTGAAGACAGCCCGCTTTAACTGGGACGCGCAAAATTTTAGCTTGTGGATTTTGCAAAAAATTTAGGAATAATTCGCGTAGGGATAGTTCAAACATACGTTACGCCAAATTTAAGGCAGCGAGGCTATCCCTGTGTATACCGGCCCGGCGCGTAGCGCCGGATATGCTCAAAATTAAAATTCACCGGTACAATTTCGAATACTAGGCTTCTTCGTCGTAATCCTCAAAATCATCATCTTCAAAGTCATCATCGTCTTCAAAATCGTCATCATCATCATCATCGTCGAAGTCGTCTTCCTCATCATCGTCATCAAAATCATCATCGTCCTCGTCATCATCGTCAAAGTCGTCCTCGTCGTCGTCATAATCGTCGAAATCGTCTTCGTCGCTGTAATCCTCATCATCCTCATCGTGAGAAAGCGCATAGCTTGTTACCAATTTTTCTTTTCGAACACAAAAAAACCAAAAAAACAGATGCGCCGCGTTGACAACCGCAGTTAAAGCGGCAGGCATAGCATTTTTTCGAACCATAAAACTCTCCGTAAATTATAAAATGTTAATAAAATAGCGCCGCTTTCCCCCTAAATAACATTTATAAAGCGGCTCATAAAAACATAGAATATGCCATAGTTTCTGTCAAGAAAGTTGCGTTTACTCCTTGTTTGCATCGTTTGCATCGTTTGCCGGTGGAGATAAATCCGTGATTGAGTAAACGGCTTCTTGTCCCGCGATACTTTCGGGTTTGGAATACTGGTATGTAACAGTTTTTCCGTCGCATTGCACGGGCGAAGCCACTATTTGTGCGGTTTGTCTAAAATTGCTGGCTAGAAAGTCTTCGCTGGAAAGCGTGTTCAGCGGTATTTCAAAAAAGTATATTCTGCCGCCCATTGCAAAATCCATCTCTATCGCGTAACGCCCTTCAGTTTTTTTGCCGGTTTTTTTATCCGTCTTGTGGTACACAAGGTCGTGTTCAAATAAAATTTCCTCACTGTCGTTAGTCAACAGTGTTTTGCCCTCAGCATTGACAAGAGTAGGATTAAAAACACTTTTAACATAGGCGGCAAGCGGACCGTCATCATTAGAGAGCGAATTCATGTTGAAAAGGGCGCTTTCTTCCACGCCGCCCTTCTTGGCGCTTATCTGTATGGCTATGTTTGCTCCGCTGATGCTTTGATTGATGGTGTAGCGGCTGCCTGTTACAAATTTTGCGATTGCGGAAATTGGCTGCATTGTCCATGTGTTTCCATCGTTATACTGGATTTCGAACATATGTATACCGGGCGACATTTTTACCACCTGAGAATAATTGTTGTCCGGACGAGTCCAGTACACTTGATAGTTATCAACTTTGGAGATAGCTAGATTTGGAGCGATTCTTACTTCAACCAATTGATCCGGCGCTACGCTGGTTGGGTTGAACACGCCCCTGTCTATCGGTACATCACAGGAACACATGAATGTCATTATTAACGATGTAAGCATTCCTAATATCAACCGAATCTCTACCGGCCTTGAATCCACTGCCTTTAATTTCATAAAAACCACCTATTATATTTGTCTGTATGGTACGCATACCAGTTTTATTAGTTTCACTATATGCGATTTTATGTAAGTGGTTTTTAGATGTCAAGGGTTCGCGGATATGGCAGGAGACGCAGGAGACGCAGGTGATGCAGATGTTTTTTGGCATGGAATTCCGCTACTTGATAAGATGAGCGTGTTTTTTTATAATTTTAGCATGATTGAGATACAGAAATTGACCGAAACGGGTATGAATTCGCGTCTTGCGCCGCAATATAACGGGTGTGATGAAGACGGCGATGAAAAAGAAGACGCGAAAAAAAAATCTTCCGATTCTCTTTCCGATAAGATGCTTAAAACGCGGACGATTCTGCTGTCCGGCGAAATAAAAAAAGATCTTGCGGAGCGGACGATACGGCAGCTTTTACTGCTTGAAAACGCGGGTGATGAACCTGTCAAGTTGTTTATAGATTCTCCCGGCGGAGACGCCGACGCGGGATTCGCTATTTTTGACATGATACGTTTTGTAAAACCGCCGGTTTGGACAATCGGTATGGGTCTTGTAGCAAGCGCAGCGGCGATTATACTGCTTGCCGCCCCGAAAGACCGGCGCGTGGGACTGCCGAACAGCCATTACTTGATACACCAGCCCCTGTCTGGCATACGCGGTGTTGCTACCGACATTGAAATTCACGCTCGCGAGCTTGAAAAGCTCCGCGAAAAGATAAACATTCTGATAGCGGACGAAACGGGGCAGAACAAGACTCAGGTTGAAAAAGACACTGACCGTGATTACTGGATGACTGCCGGCGAGGCTGTAAGTTACGGCCTTATTTCACGTGTGATAACATCCCGCGATGAGATAGGCTGACAACTCTATGCAGGCAAAGCGGCGTGAAAAAACTATAGTTGTCGTGGATGGTATGGGTGGCGGTATAGGTGTCCAGCTTGTAGGGAAACTGCGCGAAGCGGCGGGCGAGAATGTTGAAATAATAGCGCTTGGTACAAATTCTGTTGCCGTAGAAAGAATGGTCAAGGCCGGCGCTCACCGCGGCGCTTCCGGTGAAAATGCCATCCGGTATTCGGTGGGACTGGGCGATATTATTGTTGGCCCAATCGGTATAATTATAGGGAACAGTATGATGGGCGAGATTACCTGCGCTATGGCCGAAGCGATTCTGGCTGCGCCGGGCGAGCGTATCCTGCTCCCTCTGCAAAACGACCACCTGACTTTGGCCGGTCTGGACGGCCTGCCGCTTGCCAAGATGATAGAACGTGCCGTCGAGTTGGCATTGGAGAGACTTGATGGGCGGGTTTGAACGGGTGCACGGCGTTTGTTGTGGATTTATGCCGGAACAGCGTGCAAATTACCCTCAAAACAGTATGACAAGGCGGGACTGTTAGATCGCCGCTCTTTTCAGATTTACAGGCTGGTGAGCTGATTCTAAAATCTGATATTTTGGAACTGCCTCCGGTATCAAATTTTTTTTAGGAGGATAAAATGGCAAGAGATTATTTTATCGCGGGTAACTGGAAGATGCACAAGACGAGGGCGGAAGCGGCTGCCCTCGCTAAGGAACTCGTAGCGGCGTTGAAAGACGGCAAGCATAAATACCTTGTCGCCCCCAGTTTTACAGCGCTTGAGACTGTCGCGGCGGTTGTCAAGGGCAGCAACATTTTGTTGGGGGCGCAGAACTGCGCGGTTGAGGAGCAGGGTGCGCATACGGGCGAGGTCTCCGTGCTTCAGCTCAAAGATTTGGGTGTTCAAACCGTAATTCTGGGGCATAGCGAGCGCCGGCATCTTTATAAAGAGGATGATGGCCTTATCAATCGCAAGGTACATCTCGCGCTTAAACATGGCTTTGACGTAATTCTTTGCGTTGGCGAGCTGCTGGAAGAGCGGGAAGCGGGTAAGGCGGAAGCCGTATGTAAACAACAAACTGTCGAAGGGCTTAAAGGGGTAAGCGCTGCCGATCTTTCGCGTGTTACGATAGCATACGAGCCTGTTTGGGCGATTGGCACTGGCAAGACGGCCACGCCTGAGGATGCGGACGCAATACATGCTTATATTCGCAAGGTGATAGGCGAGCTCTATGGGGCCGATGCCGCCAAAAAGATTATAATTCAGTACGGCGGTTCGGTAAAACCTGACAATGCGGCGGCGTTGATGTCAAAAGAAAATATTGACGGCGCTCTTGTCGGGGGCGCGGCTCTCAAAGCGGACACTTTTGTCCCGATAGCGAAGTTTTAGTTTGTGGCGGGGTATTAAACCCCAAAGCAGAATAAATTTAACCACGAACCACACGAACCACACAAACAAACTACAGATTTAACCTCAAAAGTTCGTGCTGTTCGTGCTGTTCGTGCTTGACATTTCCCGCCATCCCGTGCTATATTGTCTACATGATGAACCCAGCGGCAGACACACCCAACACCTCTTTTGACAGGCGGCGCGGCGGCACGGTTGTTCCCGGTTCATCGCCATTTAACACACACAATTCACTTAAACATATACAAGGATTTAACGCCGGAAAACCCATTCTCAAGCAAATGTACGGAGGAAAACTATGAACAAGAGTAATTTTGTATGGCTCGCGTCAATCGTGTTGGCGGCGGGACTGTTTTGGGCCTGCGACGAGTCGGGCGCCGGCATAGAAGTGCTGCCGGAATTCATCGACAAGGGCGGGGACGCAAACGGCCTTGCGGTA
>JAISZZ010000132.1 GCA_031284385.1 Treponema sp. | reverse complement strand
GGCAACAAGCTATACAAAGAAATCTACAAAAAGAGCGCAGAGATACGGACGCGGGTAAACACGGCGCAGAAACAGTATCTACAAAACCGGAAGGCCTTAAATGAGAAATTGAATAAAGGCCAAAAGGCGTTATTAAAGATTCAAGAAGCCGGAATGTGGGGGCAGGGCAAAGTTGATATGATGATGACAACGATAGGATGGACAGCGGTATATAATGAAACATTTAGAAAGACAGGGAATGAGGAACAGGCGATAATCAAGGCGGATAAGGCAACTAGAGAGAGTCAACCGAACGCGAACGCCTTTGCTCAATCGGCGGAAGTAACAGCGCGGCAGACTGCGGATTTAAGAAAGAGCTGTGGACAAAGAAGAGATGCGTGGTATAATGTACAACAAAGGACCCAACAATGAAAAGAATTCTCAGCCCTATTATTTTAATGAGCCTGTTGTTCTCTTGCGGAGAGATAGACTCTCCCCTCCCCCCCGAAGAAATAATACCGGAAAATCCGATAGAGGAGCCGGCAGCGGATTTGGTTCGAGAGATATACGAGGGAGTAGTTACAAGGCTTGGGGCGCAAGAACTCCCCACGCCGGAAGTGCCTACGGGAGAAATGGATGGAGCGGTCAGTGATATGGGACAAGCAGCTAACTGCGAATACGTGTGCGGGCTCATAAACCAGACGTGGGGACTGAGCATAGCGCCTGTAGCGGGGACGGAGAAACAGGCGGCTAACATGGAGTACGTCCTCCGCATGGTCGACTTGGCCAACTCTAAGCGCGGTCTTACCACCACCTACGGCACCGGCTCTTATGCCACAAAGCAAGCAGCTGATACCGTTGCCGTCAATGCCTGCGTAAGTAATTTGATTAAGACACCTATGAAGTGGGTGATGGTGGGTACCGGCACAATCGGGACCAGCACAGACGGGGTGAACTGGACTACAAAGGCGGTGGCGCAGGGCTGGGATTGCGTAGTCTACGGGAACGGCCTGTGGGTGGCGGTGGGTACCGGCTCAATCGGGACTAGCACGGACGGAGTGAACTGGACTAAACAGACGGCGGCGCAGGACTGGGAGTGCGTAGCCTACGGTAACGGCCTGTGGGTGACAGGGGGCTACGGCATCGGGACCAGCACGGACGGAGTGAACTGGACTACGCAGCAGGTGGGTGGCTACTGGAACGGCGTAGCCTACGGGGGCGGCCTGTGGGTGATGGTGGGCTACGACGGCAAAATCGCTGCTAGCACGGACGGGATGAACTGGACTGTACAGGAGTTGGTGGGTGGCTACTGGTGTAACGTAGCCTACGGCGGCGACTTGTGGGTGGCGGTGGGGGAAAACGGCTCACTCGCGACCAGCCCTGACG
Source organism: Treponema sp. (assembly GCA_031284385.1). Next base: position 6,639 of record JAISZZ010000132.1, on the reverse strand, counting down.
GTTTGAACTGGACTAAACAGGCGGTGGTGATGGACGAATGGCATACCGTGGCCTATGGGAACGGCAGGTGGGTGGCGGGGGCTGTCAACGGCACAATCGGGACTAGCACGGACGGGGAGAACTGGACTGCACAGACGGTGAAGGCTAGCTGGCAGGGCGCAGCCTACGGTAACGGCCTGTGGGTGATGGTGGCCGGCGACGACGAAATCGCGACCAGCACGGATGGAGTGAACTGGACTGTGCATAGGGAGGGAGGACACTGGTGGGGCGTAGCCTACGGCGGCTCATAACCTAGATAAACGAGAGGGGAGAAAAGTATGGCGGTAATAGTAGAAGTAGACAAGCAGGGCAATGAGTATGCGATAAGCGGTACGGGGGTTCACCCAGACAATGTTTCTATCGCCATTATCAGTAACAAGCTCGCTATTAAAAATTTAGGCGTCTCTGTAGACAAGCTCGCGCATAATTCTGTTTCTACAGTATTTACAACGCCCAAAATAGATTACTGGACGGTAACGTCTCCAATGTTTTGTGCGCCGTTGTCGGGCCGTGTTTACGGCAGGAAAGTCACTATGTGCCGCAAGTGGCGTGGAAACAGCGCCCACCCTCATTTTATGCAATTTGAGAGATTGACTCACGATGCAAAATCAGACAGAATAAAAGGAAATTCATTACGGAGGATAGTTTAATGAGTGCAATAGAGTTTGTTACTGCGCGTGAAATTCTGGATTCACGCGGAAATCCAACTGTTGAGGTGGATGTCGTATTGGATGACGGTTCGTTTGGCCGTGCAGCGGTGCCGTCTGGGGCTTCAACTGGCGAGCATGAAGCGGTGGAACTACGGGATGGCGAAAAGGAACGCTATCTTGGAAAAGGCGTTAGGAAAGCTGTTGATAATGTAAATGAAAAAATAGCAGAAGAAATAATGGGCATGAACGCTTTTGATCAAATTGACATCGACCGCTCGATGATAGAACTTGACGGCACAGAAAATAAGGCTAACCTTGGCGCTAACGCCATACTCGGTGTTTCCATGGCGGTAGCCCGCGCCGCGGCGGAATCTGCGGATCTTCCGTTGTACAAGTATCTGGGCGGTATACACACGGCGCTTCTGCCGGTTCCTATGGCCAACATCATAAACGGCGGTAAACACGCCGGTAACAAGGTTGACTTTCAAGAATTTATGGTTATGCCTATCGGCGCTCCCACTATGGCAGAATCGGTTCGCTGGACGGCGGAAGTTTTCCACAATCTTAAAAAGATTCTAGCCGATGCCGGCAAAAATACCGCTGTCGGTGATGAAGGCGGTTTCGCTCCAGATATTGAAAACGAGGAAGCGTTGCAGTACATCGTAAAAGCCATTGAGAAGGCAGGTTATAAAGCCGATAAGGAGCAATTTGCTATCGCTATGGACTGCGCCAGCTCGGAGCTTTTTGAGGAAGGCGGCGGAAAGGGTTACAAATTCTGGAAATCTAACCCCGGTAAATTGTTTAGCGCGGATGACATGGTTGAGCTGTACGCAAAATGGGTAGAAAAATATCCCATTATCTCGATTGAAGACCCGCTCGATCAGAACGATTGGGAAGGCTATGTCAAGATGACGAAAGCGCTCGGTTCTAAAATTCAAATAGTCGGCGATGATTTCTTCGTTACCAACACAAAACGTCTGGCTCGCGGCATTAAAGAGGGCTCTTGTAACAGTATTCTTATAAAAGTAAACCAGATAGGCACTATTACCGAGACATACGAAGCTGTGGAAATGGCAAAACGCGCCGGTTATACCGCCGTCGTGAGCCACCGCTCAGGAGAAACCGCCGACACATTTATCGCCGACCTTGTTGTTGCACTTGAAACAGGCCAGATAAAGACCGGTTCCATGAGCCGTACTGACCGTATAGCAAAGTACAACCAGCTTATGAGGATAGAGGAAGAACTTGAAGGCACCTGCGAATACGCGGGTAAAAAGGCTTTTTACAACCTGCGCGGCTAGATTTTTAGCCACTGGTTATAAGAAGGGGGGCGCTATTTCCATACTTTTTATCGCATATAGTCGCGTTATCGTCGCGCCCCCCTGTCTCCAGCCCCGCGCCGCCCGCAAGCGGGCTTATGCGGGTCTTCCGCCACCCCCCAATCCGGCAGCCATGTATAATCACGATGCCTCAGATTCTTTGAGGTAACACAGATTGAGACTTCACCAACCGCAGCCGTTCACGCGGCGGGGAGTGCGGAAGTCGTTCAAAAACTTCAGTTTTTGAACGACTCTTAGGAACTGTAAGGAAATAACATGACCAAATGGTCATGTTATTTCCTTATTGCATAAGCAATTTATTGCTTAGCAATTTAATAAAATGCACAGCAATTTATTTTTTTACAGTTCCTTTAGACTCCAGCATGAATGGAATCCGTTATCTGGATGAACTCGTCCATCGTACATATAGCGTTTACTTTTCGGTCGAATTGCTCAACCGGCACATCGTCAATTATCTGACAATTTAGGCAGAATGCACAGCAAGCGGAAGCTGGGCTTGCCGCGAACAGTTTTTCGTAAAACCGGTCGTAAAAGCCTTTGCCGCGCCCCATACGATTGCCGCTGCGGTCGAAAGCAAGGCCGGGCGATATTACAAGCGCTTTGCCGTCCTCCGGTTTGAACACATCCTCTTCCCGTCCGGCAGGCTCCCGAATATCGAAAGCTCCTTTGATCCACGAACTTTCGTCCCGTGTTACCCTGAAAAAACGCATCGATGTATCCGTCTCCACTTTTGGAGAGTAAACGTCCTTTCCTTCCGCAAACGCGGTTTCTAGCAGCGCGGATGTATCAAGCTCGTCCGGCATCGAAAGATAAATTAGGATGCGTCCGTACTCAGACCAAATCCGCGTACCGGTCAAACGTTTTGCGGCAAGCCCTCCCTCATAAGAAAATTGTTGTTTTGGGATAGAATTCAATTTTTGTTTCATTATTTTTCGTAATTCTTTTTTGGTCATATAGTCTCCTTGCGTTGTAAATTTTACGATAGGTGCTACCAAAATGCAAGGATTCGCGCCGGCAAAATGCCGCGGCATTTTGCCGCGGCGTTTGCCGCGGCATTTGCCGCGTAGCCCTTGCCTAATTTTATTTTTTATGTTGAATTTATAAACACTGTATAGTATACCTAGGGTAACGCTGATTAACTTGAGGCCGCGCCAATGTAGTTGGTATCAGCGTTACCCTAGATATTGGACTTGTCCATAAACTGAAGTTTCCGGACAACTTCCATTAAAAAATGCAGTTTTGTCGAACCTTCGGTTCGCAGGCTCTTAACCTGAGAAACTGCAAGACGGTGAGACAACTAACCGGGTTGCCTGACAAGTCCATTTGCTCATTTCATTGTGCAAATGTGTCAACTATGTTGACGTGTCAATTGGCAATATGCATTCGCATAAATCAGTGTTTCCATAGGAAATTCTTTAGCATGAACGTAACAAAACGGATACTTTTTTTTGCCGCAAATCTAGCGATGGTTTTTAACGGCGCTTTGTTTGCGCTGGATACCGGCGCTTCATTCATTGCCGACGAGATTAGGTCGGCGGCCTCAAGATTAGAGCTTGCGGCCATAAGCGCGCGTGAACGACATGATGCTTATACCCAGCTTGCTAGAATGTTGTATCTGTCCGGCGACATTGAAAAGGCGGCGCCCGCTTGGGAAAACGCGGCGTACTCCGTCCCCGAAAAACGGGACGATATGGCGCTGGCGGAGAGCGCCGCCTGTTATGTCGCCATGGGCGAATGGGAAAAGGCGGACGCGATAGTAAAATTGCTGATGTTGACAGTCCGCGACGATAAGAATGTCTCCAAACGGGCGGTATATTTGAACAGTCAGATAGAAGCTTTCCGCAATAGTAATACAGCCTCGCTTGAGGCGGTCGCTAACGATCCCGAATACATCTCATTCCGTCCCTCAATATATTACACACTTTGGCAGGTTGGCGGGAAAAATGTTTACAAAACAAAATTACTGACAGAGTTTCCAAACAGTCCAGAGGCCTATTCCCTAGTAAACAATGGAATCGGTTCGAATTTTGTTTCTGTACTTCCGGCTGCTTACAGACTCCTGTTTCCCGGCAGGGAACTAACCGGTATAGGGAATAATGGCTTAACGCAAAGTAGAGCGACTCCTGCCAAACAGCCTGCGCCGGCGGTTTCAAAACCGGCAGTATCCAAAACCGCGGATCCCAAACCGGAGGCGCGTGTTTTGCAGGCTGGCCTCTATAAAGACAGGGAAAATGCCGACACGCAGGCAAAACGGCTTAAATCATCCGGTTATAATACATCGGTTTCACTCCGCGCAAACGGAGGTGATGCGTATTGGGCCGTATTCATACTGGTACCGGCTGATGAAAGCCTTAAAACCACCATCCTGAATCTAAAAAAACGCGGGTTCGATGCCTTCCCGGTGCAGTAACTCCCGCGTTTCACGGACGGCGCACAATCCGTCTGTATGTTTGCTTTTTATCCTGTTCGTTTCATTTTTTGTTTCGGCCTGTGCCACAATGTCCAGCCGTGCCGTCATACCTTCAAGTGTTTATACTGAAGCACTGAGGATTGAAGATTTTATCCCGCAATGGCAGGAATTGAACGAGGGGCTTTACCTCACCGCCGGAAAAATCAAAAATCCCCGCATAGAATTCTGGGCGATCCGCGTTGATTTGACGGCAGAAAATATAGAAATAATCGTAAACGAACCGGATTCGGACGAAAACCGGAAAACCGGAAAACTTTCCGCAATTACAGTCAGCGGTTTTGCGGCTAAATACGGATGCGCCGCGGCTATGAATGCCGGGCCATTCTCGCCTGTTTCGGACAAAACAGGCGAGGAGCGAACACTCACCGGTATTTTTATTTCCAGCGGGAGAATGGTTAGTGCCGCCGATCCACGGTACGACAGCCTGTTGCTATACAATGAAGGCCGTGCCGCCATAGTTTCGCAGGCCGATCCGAGTGTTTTTGACAGCGTCCGCCACGCATTGGGCGGCTTTTACTCGATTTTGAGTAGCGGGGATTTGACAGCGAGCGTGGTCGATACAAAAATACGGCACCCGCGTAGCGCAGCCGCCATAGCCGATAATGGGCGCGTACTTTATCTGCTTGTTATAGACGGTCGCCGTTTGGGAAGCATTGGCGCTACCGGACGGGAGACCGGTCTACTGCTGCGCGCTCTGGGGGCAGAATACGGGATTTTGATGGATGGGGGCGGTTCAAGCGCTCTCGCGCTGGATTTCGGCAGCGGTGGCAAAATTCTTCCGGTAAATAGACCGGTACACGGCAGAATTATTGGCCGTGAACGCGCCGTTGCCACCTGCATAGGGGTACGAGTCCGTCCTATGAATGCCAAACATTAATTTATTCGCAGTACGGGTCTGCTACGCGGATGGGTTTGTGCGGCAAATTTTGCAGCGGCGGAGCAACTCCCCACTGCGTATAAACCGGGGAAAAGCCTCCTGTCATGAGGATGCCGGCACTCGATGGTCTGATTTTGGCTAGGGCAACGCTGATTAACTTGAGGCCTCGCCAGTATAGCTGGCGCATCAGCGTTGCCATAAGGAGCCAAGCTCATTGCATTACGCAAATGTGTCAACTTTGTTGACATTCGCATTAAAGTAGCACCGCGCAGCGTAAACCTTGTCTATCAGCGCGCGCGCCTCCTCCATGCCGCCGGCCACGAAGCGGTAATACGCCTCGCTCAGTTCAAGGCGCATCTCCCGCTCTTTCGCTTCCCAAAACCCGGCATCCGCAAAAAGCGGCAGTATCACCGCCTGTCCTACAAATAGAGCCAATACCGTTATGGCTAATGTTTTACGCATTTCTATCCTCCAGAGTAAGTAAAACCAAACTTACTATTAAGGTAGCCCCCGCTAACATTTTTGTCAATCCCGCCCCGCCAGCGGGTTTAAAGTCCGCTACGCCAGCGGGTTTAAAGTCCGCTACGCGGTAGCATACCCCAGAGGCTTTAACATACGCGGGTATGTCAATTATAGTCCGTGCTATTTGCTAGGTCTTCACGTTTCATTCTTCATTACAAAGGGGGGCGCTATTTCCATACCGCCTTCGGCACATAGGGGCATCATCGACGCGCCCCCCTGTCTCCATCCCGCGCAAGCGCGGTATTCCGCCACCCCCCAATCCGCCGCCTAAACGCCGCCGGCCCGTCAACAATGGCTGGAGTTTGCGCCGCAAACTCCTAAGCTCAACGCGCAAGCGTTGAGCCAAACGCTCAAGCGTTGGAGCCAATCAGGGGCATCCCCGCGCACCTAATAAGGCATGGATGAACGGGGATTTCGAATATGCGCCGGCTATTTACATGGCTTGCGGCATTAAAATTTCACCGATAAGCCTACGCTTGCAACCTGTAAACCGCTGTATCCAAGCTCCAGATATGCGCCGATATTATTTGTAAAGAAATACCGTGCGCCTATATTAACGCCGAACAGAAAAAACGAAGTGGCGGGGTAATCAGTTTTTGGAATGTTATCCCAAGCGCTGCCGTATGTAACGACCGCCGATTGGATAACGTAGCCTAACGTGAGTCCGGCATAGACATCCAGTTTTTCTATAAAATTGAAATGATACGCGCCGCGAGCGCCAAAGCCGATGTTCAAGTAAGT
>JAISZZ010000087.1 GCA_031284385.1 Treponema sp. | reverse complement strand
GGCAAGCGTAATCCTTTTACTCTGGACAGATTCGACGATTTCTTCAAGCTGCTGCCTGAACGAAAAGAGAGCGAAAGAAGTTGGAGCGTTGACAGGCCGGCGATTGAACAGAAAAATTTCGACTTAAAGGCGGTAAATCCGAACCGCAAAGTGGAAGAGGACACCAGAACGCCAGAAGAACTTATCGCCCTAATCGAAGACAAGCAAAAAGAAATAAACACGGTGCTGAAAGAATTAAGAAAATAGCGTAAGGAACTGTAAGGAAATAAAATGCTGTGTATTTTATTTCCTTACAATTCCTAAGTTTGCCGCAGATTCGATGTCTCACCGCGCGGGCTTGTTGTATCAGGTGGGCTGTGTTAGTGTAGGCCTATGGAGCAGGATATACGCTGGAAACAACGCTTTCAAAACTATGAAAAAGCGCTGGGGCTTCTAAAAAACGCTGTCGAACTATCCGCTTCACGTGAATTGACGGAACTTGAAAAGCAGGGGATGATACAGGGATTTGAATTTACGTTTGAGCTTGCGTGGAATGTGATGAAGGATTACCTTGAGTGGCAAGGAATTACCGGCATAATCGGGAGTAAGGGGGCAATCAGGCAGGCTTTTAGCGTTGGACTCATTGCGGACGGGCAGATGTGGCTGGATATGTTAGACGCTAGAAATATAGCGTCCCATTCGTATAGTGAGGATACGTCAAAGAAACTTGTGGAAAAAATCAGCAGCAGTTTTTACAAATGTATGGATATGTTTGCGGAAAAGATGGCAGTATTGAATGGATGATGTATGGATTATCCGGCAGGACGCTTTCGGCGCTTGACGCAATTTTTCGCAAGTACTCCGGTATACAGCAGGTTATACTTTACGGCAGCAGGGCCAAAGGTTGCTACCGCGAAGGCTCGGATATTGACATCGCGCTAAAAACCGGCGGATCATTCACGTTTGAGGACATGCTCCATATTTCAGGCGATTTTGATGATTCGGATATACCTAATTTAGTTGACGTTTCGGTTTACAATGATATATCGAATCCAGACCTGATATCGCATATCGACAGGGTGGGAAAGGTATTGTGGCGGCGGGAATAGGGGAAAGACTAGGTGAAGAAAGGCGCTTTTAAGAAGTGGGTTTGCGGCTTTGCGGCTTTTGCGGTAATCATTGGCGGTATTGTATTCGCTCTTTATTATGATAAGAATAGGGAAAGGATGGAGTTGGCGCGGGATATCGCGGACTACGGACCGCGTAAGGGCGTACCGCGCACGATAGAGGATTTGAAGCGGGCAATAGCAGCGTACGAGAAGTTGCAGGAACAACACGTGAAGGACGCGGCGCAGACCGGCGTTTACTGGAAAATACTGGCATCCCGTTTTCAGAACAAGCAGATGTACTTCGAGGCGATAGACGCGCTGCAACGGGCGATAGAGATAACGCCGAGTGATGAGACTTTGCACTATCTTTTGGGTTTGAACGCGTCGTACGCGGCGAAGTCCGCCTACGACTATCAGGGCGAAGGCGCGGTAGGCGGGCGGGCGCGGGCTTACTTCGATTTGGCGGAGAAGGCATACCTCCGTTCGATAGAGCTTGAGCCCAAGTACAATCAGGCGCGTTTTGCCATCGCCGTACTGTATATTTACGAACTGGAAAGGCCGGAGGACGGTATAAACCAGCTTACCGCGTACATGGAAAACCGGTCGGGTGATTCGGACGCTATGTTTATGATGGCGCGGGCATTTTATATGCTGGGACGCTACCGTGAGGCGGTAGACTGGTACGACCGCGGAATTCCGCTTGTCAAGGACAAGGGGCGGAAGACCGAGGCGGAAGAGAACCGGCGTTTCATTATGGGACTGATGTGAGCGGGCGGATGGATAGCGGACGCGATACGCGGGGACTGCTCGATCTGATAATTGCGCGAATTCCGCGACTCAAGCCGCGCAGCCGCGTATATTTATGCCGGAAATTTAACAATGAAAGCGATTTTACGGGCTTAAAACCGCATGACATAGAGATGATTTGCGCCGAATATGGCGGAAAAACCGCAGGCAGGAAACTTTCTGATGATACGAAACGCTGGAGCATGGACAGTGTAGTTTCACGCGCCGAAAAGGATGCGGCTTTGATGGAAAGGCGCGGTATACGCTGGGTTTCGATAACTGAAACGGCCTATCCGCCGCTTTTACGCGAGATTTACGACCCGCCCGCCGCACTGTTTTACCGTGGCAACCTCCCGCCGCCTGAAAAAACGGCGCTCGCGATTGTGGGGACGCGGAAATCGTGCGCGGCGGCGTTACGCTGGGCATACGAGACGGCACGGGAATTGAGCCGCGCCGGTGTGCCTGTCGTTTCTGGTCTGGCGCTCGGCATAGACGCAATGGCGCATCGCGGGGTTGTGGACGCAGGCGCGGTGCCAACTTTCGCCGTGCTGGGGTCATCCGTTGACGAGGTGTACCCCGTCTCGAACCGCGCACTGGCGCGGCGTATCATGGCGGAGGGCGGGGCATTGTTGAGTGAGTATCCGCCTGAAACTGGCCCTGCGAGGTGGCATTATCCGGCACGGAACAGGATAATTTCGGGGCTTTGCGCGGCGACAATTGTGGTGGAAGCCGGCGAAAAATCGGGGGCGCTGATAACGGCGGATTTCGCGCTCGAGCAGAACCGCGACCTGTATGTCGCAGGTGGCGCGGAGGACAGCGGCTTTAAGGAAAATGTTTTTGGGGCAGGCTGCGAGAGGCTTGCGGAAGACGGCGCAAAAGTGGTACATAACTCTTTAGACATACTTGCTTTCTTAGGACTGGAGATATAAATGGGTGCAAAAACCGCGGAAAAAACAAAGAAAAAGACATTGGTAATAGTAGAGTCACCGGCAAAGGCAAAGACCATCGAAAAGTATTTAGGTACCTCGTACAAGGTAAAGGCCTCGATGGGACACCTCATCGATCTGCCCAAGTCGCGGATGGCGATTGACGTTGACAATAACTTTGAGCCTGAGTATATAACCGTGCGCGGACGGGCGAAGCTGCTCAAGGAACTTCAGTCCGATGCCAAAAAATCGGACGAAGTGCTGCTCGCATCGGATAATGACCGCGAAGGCGAGGCCATAGCTTGGCATCTGCAAAAGGCTTTGTCGGCGAAAAACGAGAATCTGCCGATAGCGCGCATCAGTTTTAACGAGATTACGCCGCAGGCGATAAAGGCGGCGGTCGCCGCGCCGACTACGATAGACGACGCAAAAGTAAACGCGCAGAAGGCACGGCGTGTACTGGACAGGCTTGTAGGTTACAACTTGTCACCGCTATTGTGGAAAAAGGTCAAGAACGGACTTTCCGCAGGCCGCGTCCAGTCCGTAGCACTGCGCCTGATATGCGAGCGTGAAAAAGAGATTGAAGCCTTCGTGCCGGAGGAATACTGGACGCTGGAGGCGGATTTTAAGACGGGCAGGACGGTTTTTACCACGAGTTTGGTCAGTTGGAACGGTGAAAAGCCGGAACTCCACAGCGAACCAGACGCTCAAAAGATAATAGATGCGCTAAAGGGCTACCCATTCATCGTAAAAGATATAAAAGAGACGGATAAAACGCTGCGCCCGCGTCCGCCGTTTACCACGTCTCAGTTACAGCAGACGGCGGCCAACCGGCTCGGCTTTACCAGCAAAAAGACAATGCAGCTTGCCCAGCAGCTTTACGAGGGAGTGAGTGTAGGCGGCGCGCCCATAGGGTTGATAACGTATATGCGTACCGATTCTGTGCGTATATCGCAGACCGCCCTTGACGAAGTGCGCGATTGGATAGGCCGGAACTATCCCGCCGATCTGCCGGAAAAGGCCGCTTTTTACTCGTCCGGCAAGCAGGCGCAGGACGCGCACGAGGCGATACGCCCGACTTACGTTAAATATACGCCGGACAGCGTAAAAGACAGTCTGAGCCGCGACCAGCACCGCTTGTACTCAATAATCTGGGAACGCTTTGTCTCAAGCCAGATGAAAGAGGCGCATACCCGCACATTGAGCGCGGATATCGTGCCTGAACCGGAAAAACCGGAGGCCGCAGCGGTATTCAGGGTTTCGGGGACGAATGTGGTGGAACAGGGCTTTATGAAAGTGCTGAACGCGCTTGCCGCAAAAGAGGATAAGAGCAGCGTTTTTCCGCCGATAAACAAGGGCGACACGCTGAAACTGGAACGTTTTAATCCTGAACAGCACTTTACGCAGGGGCCGCCGCGTTTTACGGATGCCGGAATCGTAAAGACGCTGGAAGAAAAGGGTATAGGGCGGCCATCAACGTACGCGCCGATAATCAGCGTACTGCTGGACCGCGGTTATGTGAGTCGTACCAACAAACAGCTTGTCCCGTCCGTGCTTGGAAAGCTCATCTGTAATATGCTGGTGGAACATTTTGGCGATGTTGTAAACGCGGACTTTACCGCCGGTATGGAGACTGGTTTGGACGAGGTTGGCAAAAAGCTGGAAAGTATCAAAGGCACTCTTGACGAAAAGACGGATCAGGTTTGCGAAAAGTGCGGCAGCCCAATGGTAAAGAAGCTGGGGCGTTACGGCTATTTTTTGGCCTGTTCCGGTTTTCCCGAATGTCGTAACACAAAATCAATACCGCTTGCCAAATGCCCAAAATGTGGCGGCGACATCGTGGCGCGGCGCGGAAAGGGCAAGAAATTTTACGGCTGCGTAAACTATCCTGAATGTGATTTTCTTACACGTTTTCTGCCGCTTCCCGGTCAAAACTGCCCAAAATGCGGATGGTTTCTGGTCGAAAAGTACGACAAACGTAATGGCTCGCACAAGGCTTGCATAAACCCCGGCTGTGACTACCTGCACAGCGATTAGCCCCTCTATTTTGAGAAACCGCCGGTTTTTAGAATGTAGGAAATGGTATGGATCACGGTTTTTTTCAAATACTTTTCACCGTTTTAATTGTTATGGATCCTATAGGGATAATACCGCCTTTTTTGGCTATTACATCATCTTACGAAAAAAAAACACGGGATGGCATCATCTTAAAGGCGATTCTGTTTGCAGCTCTGGTGCTGGGAATATTCCTGCTTGGCGGAAAGTTTATACTTCAATTTTTTGGAATCAAGCCGGGAGCTTTTTATATATCGGGCGGCATACTATTTTTTATAATCGCCTTTGAGATGATATATTCAAAACCAAAGATTAACCGGACACCTTCGACTTCGGAAGTAGAAGACGAAAATCAGAGTAACTTTATAGCCCTTTTTCCGCTTGCCATTCCGATGATAGCTGGCCCCGGCATTCTTACCGTGATAATGACCTATGTATCGAGCGGCGCTTCATGGCTTTCCAGTGTGTTGCTGCTGTTCCCCGCGCTGGTAATAGGGCTGCTTTGTATGTTTGCCGTGCTGCAAGCAAGCGCTTTTATACTTAGGGTTCTTGGCACTATGGGTATCTTTGTACTGGAAAAAATAATGGGGCTAATCCTTGCCGGTTTTTCGGTTCAGCTTATTTACAACGGGCTTGTCGCATTGTCGATAATTGTCAAGTAACCCCTACCCTCCCCCACTTCTTCCATGTGTTAATCTGAGGATAGTGGGCTTGTTATTTTTGCTGCATTGACACTTTTCTTGTTATCATCTACTATTTTTAACAACGGCTTGTAAAAATTCCGGTTCTAACCGTGTTTTGAAACAGGTAAAACAATTTGTGATCAGTTGTACTTGGGAGGGGAAAGCTGAAACCTTTAATTTTTCTTTTTACCGCGATAACTCTATTCAGCGCCGTCCAAAATCAAGGGGCGGCTCAAATTCTTGGTGAGATGGACAGAGCGTCATCATCGTCCGGCAGGGCGGCCCAAACTCTTGATGAGACGGACAGAGCGTCATCATCGTCCGGCAGGGCGACCCAAGCTCTTGGTGAGACGGACAGAGCGTCAACAGAGCTTGGCAGGGAAACGGAACGCGGCTACCTTTTGGGTGAAAGCGCGGTTCCGGCAGGAGATGGCGGTGGCTCGCCTGTATGGGCTGTTTTTCGTGTAGTCCTCGCACTTGCGTTGGCTGCTGTTGCTATTTATGGGGTTGTTTACCTGCTAAAGCGTAAAAAAACGGACAACACGCCGGATGATACTTATCTAAAAGTGCTTGCAAGCGTCCCGCTGAACATAAAAACCTCCGCTTCCGTAATTGCTGTTGGCCGCAGGGCATGGCTCACCGGAATTTCCGATGCCAATGTTTCGCTCATTGCGGAAATTACCGACCAAGAAACGGTTGACGCGATGCTTCTCGCGTATTCAGGACGGACAGCGTTATCAAAAAACATACCTCCGTTGAATTTTACCGGATTGTTACGGAAATTTGCCGGTGCGAGTGGGAATCACAGCCCGCGGACGGGCGCGGCGGTCTCGCAAGCGGATTTTCCAGACATAACCGCGCAAACCGTAAACCTCAAAAGAAACCGCGAGCGGTTAAAAAATCTGTAGGATAGGAGCGGAGGATGAGGGGCTTTTGTCTTAGCGTTTTTTTTAGTTTGTGTTTGATAGTTCCTGCTGGTCTTGCCGGACAGTCGTTGCCTGCGCCCGCCGTGCCGTTTCCCGGTCTTTCCACAGAAGGCACGATGGAGATTCCACGCGCCGCGCCGGGTCCGGTCACGCCGTTTATTGACCTTTCAATAAGAAGTCCCGAATCTGGCCGCGAAGTTGCCTTTTCAGTACAGTTACTTCTACTTTTGACGGTAATCGCGCTTGCACCAAGTTTTATAATCCTGATGACGAGTTTTTTGCGTATTTCTATCGTGCTGGATTTCGTAAAAAGAGCGCTTTCGTTGCAGCAAGCGCCGCCAAATCAGGTTATTTTGGGAATTTCCTTGTTTTTAACATTCTTTATAATGTGGCCAACCTTCGATTCCATCTATCAAAACGCTCTGAAGCCGCTTTCCGAAGGAAATTTGACGGTAAGCGAAGCTTATTTTGAGGCCGAAACGCCACTCAGACTGTTTATGTACAACCAAATGAAGACAAAACCGGACAATATACGCCTATTTATGGCGATGAGAGGGCTTCCCCGTCCTGAAAGTCTTGCCGATGTGCCTACCTATGTGCTGATTCCAGCCTTTATTCTGAATGAACTGACGGTGGCATTCAAAATCGGCATAATGATTTTTATTCCATTCATTGTGATAGATATGGTCGTGGCGAGTGCGCTGATGTCTATGGGTATGATAATGCTGCCGCCGGTAATGATTTCGATGCCGTTCAAGCTGATACTTTTCATCCTTGTTGACGGCTGGGGACTTTTGACCGGACAGCTTGTAAGGTCTTTTGTGTGAGGTTTTTATGACTATAGGTGATATGGTTACACTGTTGCGCGGCGGAATCTTTCATGTACTGATTCTCGCCGCTCCTATGTTGATTACCGCGCTCGTTGTGGGCTTGGTAATCGCTATACTTCAGGCCGCGACACAGATTCAGGAGCAAACGCTCACCTTCGTACCGAAAATTATAGCGATTCTGCTCGTTCTCGCGTTGCTTGGCGGCTGGATGTTCACAATGCTGGCGAACTACACGGAGGAACTTTTTAGAATGATACCCTCGATGGCCGCATAGCGCGGTTGCCAGCAAAAATTACGGCTCATTTGCCTTGAATAACAGCCCTGCCATCAGATAAACCGCTATTCCGGTACACAGAAGCGCGGGAAATCCTGCCGAAACCGATATTATGCGGGCAAGTACGCTGCCCACGACGGAAAGACCGCCGTTCATGCCCCACGCCCAAGGAAGGAGGGAGGGGGCGCTTTCCCGCAGGCTGGTTAAACCATTTGGAAACGGAATACCCATGAAAAAAGCGGCGGGCGCTATCAGCGCTATTGAAACTAATACGCGCAAAGATAAACCGGCGGAATAGAACCGGCTTAGAAATTTGTCAAGGCCGAATATATAAAACGCGAGAACCGCCGCGATTAAAATGCACGAAATTTGTACTACAATGGAGCGCCATTTTTCGAGAAAACCGCCGCAAATGTTGCCGAATCCGGAGAATATCAGCATGATTGTAATAACTATTCCTGTTGAGTACGCCGGATTTGACAGAAAAAACCCTAGTCTTTGAATAAGAAATATTTCTATCAGCATATATCCAGCGCCAAGTCCGGCGTAGTAAAGTATGATACCAGTTTTTTTGATGGATGTAGTTTGTCGTATTTCTTTTGATAGACGGTTACGCGCCAATATTTGCGGAAGAATAATAACGACAAGTCCGGCAATACAGGCTTGTAACAACATTCCGGCAAGCAATAAATACCCCCACTCTTCACTGACGCTTGAAATGGATTTTATATACATCGGCAGCAGCGCAGGTTTTATATAACCTGAATAGTAAGGACGGCTGTCCCGTATCGGCCTTATATCAAAAATATAGGATTTTTCGACGGCTTTTGCCTGCCGCGAATCGTTTGAAAGGAAAAGCGGAATCGTGGCGCGGTACATATCGGCATTGCTGTAATCGTCCCCGCCGCCCTGTTTATTTTCAAAATCACGCCGGTATGCGGCAATAATAGTATTTATACCGGCATTTTTGTTTTCACGCGCCATGTCCACGCCGTCTAAATTTGGCGCATAAAATAATTTGAAAGCACGGCTGTCAACAAAAGCATCCAGACTTCTTAATTCTCCATTTGTAAACGGCTGCTTTTTAACAAGAATTGTAGTCGTTGACATCAACAAACCAAATGAATATATACAGTTTTCCGCTTTGACAACGCCGCCTTCTTTCATTGCCACAATTATTGTATTCAATAATTTTAACACATTTCGCGGAGGGTTAAGTTTATCCCAAACCGTAACTGACAAAACGCCCCCGTCTTTTAACCCGCTCATATATGATTTAAACGCTTCTACAGTGAATTTAAAATCTTCATGTACGGGATAGCCGCCTGAATCAGATAAACCTATCGAATCAACAAGCGATAATTCAATAATATCGTAAATATTTTTATGTGAATCGCACCACGAGCGGCCATTTCCCTCATATACATTGATATTTGCTTCCGCCAATAAGCCGCCCGTGAAGCGCGTTATATTCGGATCGTATTTTAAAAGTTTAATCATTTCACGCGACGGTTCTATCACATCTATCTGCCGTGCGCCTTTGTAACGGGCAGTCTGCGCGTTTATTCCACCGCTTAAATTTATCAACAGCGTATCCGGCTTATTAAACAGAAAATACGGCGCGGACATCGGCAGATAATCAACATAGCGTTTTTCATTTTCGCGTAGATAACCCATGATACCTATGGGGCCGGAACCGTCAATAAAAAGTCCCCAATATGGCTGCGATGACATATTATTTATGTTTACAGCGGCATTGTCGGACAAACCGGGCGCGAAGTGAAAGTATTTTGAATAGTACACATGATATTCTCCGCCGGGCGACCATGAATGATGGACAAGTTTTGAATCCGGATATTTGCGTACATAACTTATCGCTTTATAATCTGATACATGAATATCGCCGCGGGAGAATGTTATAAAAATTGAAGATGCCGCCGATAAAAATAAAAATATAATCCGCGCTATTGAAAATTCAAACCGTCCCGTTTCTTCGTCCCGCGTTAAACAGGTAAGCATCGCCGCCGCTATTGATATGAATAGCACCGGAAGTATAAGAATACGCGGCGGCAGCAAAAACATAAATGTTATTATTATCAATCCACCTATGCCGGATCCAAGCATATTTGTAAAATAAACTTTTTGTATTTCATTTTTCAGCGTAATAAAAAAAATTCCGGTAAACATTGCCATAGCAAAAAAAGGTACGCCGTATACAAAATAGTAAACGCCTATATACAGTAATTGTTTTGGGTCTGAAGCGAGAAATACGGGATTGAACGGCGCTAATTCCGCCGCCGCTGTAGCAAGCGGCATGAGGGGCGGCAGAGACAATGACAGTACTCGCAAAATGGCACCGGAATTTTTTTCAACCTGTTCTGAAAATAATGACAGCGCGATTCCCGAAAGCCCAACGCCAAGCAGCGCCGCAGATATGACCAGCGCCCCAAACGATTCCCATCCTCCGATTGAAAAAATTCGCGTTACATACAGTTCATACGCAATGTTTACTATTGAAATCAAAAACAGCGCACCGAGTTTAGCCATCCGCATAATATATTCATAACACAATACGGCGGCGCTTGGAAGTACATTTTACGCCAAAATCCGCGCCGAAAGGTCAATAGATTGAATAAGCGGCGGACTGGGGGTATATTAATGTTACTTGGTCATAACAAGTAGGGAGAAAAGAAATGTTATTGTCCGATGCGCCGGCGGGTGCGTCTTTTAAGGTGAAACAGGTAAATCTGAGTAAGGAAGTGGGTAAGCGGCTTGCTGATATGGGATTTACGGAGGGAGCGGAGGGGGCGATCGTAAGGCAGGGCTTTTTTCACGGCCCGCTGCAAATACGAATTCTGGGTTACGACGTGCTTATACGGCGCTTTGAGGCATCGGGGATAGAAGTCGAGGCGCTAGGGCAACAGGCAAAACAGGAATGAATATGAAGGGAACATTGCGAATAGCGCTGGCAGGCAATCCGAATTCAGGGAAAACCACGCTGTTTAACGCGCTGACGGGTGCTCATCATCAGGTTGGCAACTATCCCGGCGTTACCGTGGAGAAGCGGGAAGGGGCGCGGACGCGGGGAGAGCGCACATACCACTTCATAGACTTGCCGGGCATATACAGCCTGACCGCGTACTCACAGGACGAAGTCGTTACGCGGGATTTTATTCTGGACGAGAAGCCCGATCTGATAGTGGACGTGCTGGATTCAACCAATCTGGAGCGCAACCTCTACCTATGCCTTCAGATGCAGGAACTTGGAATACCCGTTGTGGGCGCTCTCAATATGTCGGACGAAGCTGAGGCGCGGGGCATCCGCATAGACGACAAGCAGCTTTCCGCCACGCTTGGCATAATGCTTGCCAAAATCACGGCCAACAAGGGGCAGGGTATCGACAGTTTGCTCGATAAAATTGACGAAACTTGCCGGAAATCAGAGGACGGAGCGCCATCCTACGCGCAAAAGGATGAGCGCACGCTCAGTTACGGCGCGGAAATAGAGGATTGGCTGCAAAAAATCGAAACTTTGATTGTAAGCGGGCGGAAACAGGCTGAGGAGGCGGCGGACAGTCGCTTAACGGAGCGGAATAAGAGGGCGGAAGCGCGTTTTCTTGCCGCCAAACTGCTGGAAAAGGACACAGACGCCGTGTCGCGCCTTGCCGGTAACACAAACAGCGGCGCGATTCAAACGCTTGCGAAGGACGGCGTCGCGTGGATAGAAAAGCACTTCGGCAAAGACGCGGAAATCGTCATATCGGAACAGCGCTACGGCTACATACACGGCGCGGTGAAAGAGGCCGTAGAAGTGGTTCAACAGCCGAACTTTTCGCTGACCGAGGCGGTGGACAGGGTGATAATGAACCGCTTCCTTGCCCTCCCCATATTCATCGTGATACTTTGGGGCGTGTTTCAGCTTACCTTCACGATAGGCGCGTACCCGCAGGGGTGGCTCGAATCGTTTTTTGGCTTTTTGAGTGATTTCTTGAACGGCCGCATGGAGGCGGGGCCGCTGCGCTCCCTCCTTGTTGACGGCATTATCGCCGGCGTGGGCGGCGTTTTCAGCTTTGTGCCCCTCATCGTGCTGCTCTTTTTCTTTCTTTCGATACTGGAGGATGTGGGTTATATGTCCCGCGCCGCGTTCGCTACGGACAAACTGCTCCACAGCTTCGGACTGCACGGCCAGTCCGTGTTCCCGCTGATGCTGGGCTTCGGCTGCTCCGTTCCCGCCGTGATGTCCTCGCGCACATTGAAAAGCACGCGGGACCGCATCGTTACAGTCCTCGTTACCCCGATGATGAGCTGCGGCGCGAAACTCCCGATATACCTGTTGCTATCGGCGGCCTTCTTTCCCCAAAACGCCGCGAATGTCGTGATGCTGGTGTACGCCTGCGGCGTTGTAATGTCGCTCGCCTGCTCCGCTCTGTTAAAAGCCACCGTGTTGAAGGGCGACCCCACCCCGCTCGTGATGGAACTCCCGCCCTACCGCGCCCCGACACTTGGCGGCGCTCTTTGGCACGTCTGGGAAAAAATATGCAGTTACATAAAGAAGGCGGGAACTGTTATTCTGGCCTGCGCGATACTGATATGGGCGATAACGAACTATCCGGTTTACGAATTTTCCCCCACTCAGCTTGAAACGCTGAAGTCCGCCCTCATCACGGAAAATCCGGGCGCGTCCGGCGCCGATATTGACGCCTATATCGAGACCGCCCGCGCGGATGCCCGTCTTGAACACAGCATAGCCGGCAGCTTGGGGCGCTTCATTGAGCCGGTATTCAGCCCGCTCGGTTTTAACTGGAAGATGTCTGTCGCGGCGATAACCGGCTTCGCCGCCAAGGAAGTCGTTGTTTCCACGCTGGGCATACTGTACCGCGTAGGTATGGAGGAGGATGAAGAGAGCGCCGGCCTGCAAAAGGCGCTCACCGCTGATGAGGGACTGCGCCCGCTGAACGCTTTCGTGTTTATGCTGTTCATGCTGCTGATACCCCCATGCTTCGCCGCGCTGTCCGTGATAAAGGCCGAGTTGGGCTGGAAATGGCTGGGATTTGAGTGGCTGTTCCTGTTGCTGCTCGGCTGGGTAACGGCTTTTATCGTGTTCCGGCTCGGCGCGTTTGCCGGCCTTTGAGGGGGAATTATGGATTACCAAACAGTAATCGTACTTGTGATAGTCGCGGCGGCCGCCGCCGCGCTGCTTGTACGCGTTGTAAGAACTTTGCGGCGCAAGGGCGGCTCGTGCTGCGGCTGCGGCGGTAACGCCGGCGACAAATGCCCGCACCGCAAGGGATGATTCACGTTTGCCGCGTTAAAAAATCTTAAAAGAATTTATAACCGGCGGCAAGTTTTATAGTAGGGCCATGCCCCATTTCTATTTTTACATTCTCATATTTTACATTCTCATATTTTTGTGCCTCAAACCGTGTCTTTAGGTCTTCATCGGCTTTATTCTGTAGACGAATGCCGTACAGAAATTCAAAACGGACAAAGAAACTTTCGGTCAGCAGAAAATCCGCGCCGGCACCCGCCTTAATCCAGAGGGCGCTGAGGTTGCCGGGAGCTTCTTCGCCGTCAGCATTGCGATACTCACCGCTACCATAAGTGTCTGTCTGTGATAAAAACAGTTGATAGTCTATGCCAACGAGCGGAAACAGCGAAAAACTGTCGCTGATGAAAAACGGGTATTTTCCAAGCAGGAAAATATCAATCGCGCTGAATTTACCCTCTATTTCCACTGCAGCACTACCATCGCTTTCTATCTTATATATCGCCGTACCGCCAACGAATGCCGCTCCCGCCTCGGCATAAGTCGCGTCGATGAACGCAAACCCGCCGAAACCGGTCTGTTCATAGTTTTGTGTCTGTGTTTGACTAAACACATTCATTTCACCACTTACCCCGCCGCCAAGCCCCATCGTAAAAATCCCGCCCGCTCCCGCGCTCACGCTGAAATCCTGCGAAAAAACCGGTGCCACAACCCATATCAAACCGATGACCACGATTATCCTCTTTGCCATAAAATTCTCCTAAAATATATATTGTTTGCGGCGGGGAAACTTTTATTTCCAGACAACCGCTTAAACCCGTGAGAATATTGAATTCGTGTGATTTTATCGCGTGATAAAAATGATTTGCCGTGTAACAGTCGTGTAAAGAATATGCGACCCGCTGGGCCGGTGAATGAAAATTTTATCTGGTGATGGGGGGGGGGGGGACGACATATTTTTAGGTGCGGAATTCGGGCATACGCGGGAAAAACAGCAGCCTGTAGTACCGGCGTTTGATGCCGCTAAATTTTTTGTGTTCATAGATATATGCTAACACCACACGCCGTAAAATGCAATAGCACGCTCAAATCCTCGTAATCTGTGATAATCCGTGTAATCAGTGGATAAAATTCAGTGAATTGGAAGGGTAATGGGGAATACCCGCATAAGCCCGCACGGGCGGCGGGGGGCTGGAATTAGGGGACAGACGAAAAAGCGGCATTTTGCCATTTTTTATTCTGCAATATCTGGTTTAATACCCCGCCGCTCTGCGGCGGCTCAAGTAATGCAACGCCTACAGAGATTTGGTATTAAACCAGACGGTATTATAAATTTCCTTACAGAACGAGCCTCCGTTCAAACTAATACAACGCTCAAGATACCGCGCGGCTTGCCGCGCGGAGGCTCATTTTTTTACAGTTCCCTGGAGGATTTATAGCAGGGCATAGTTTCGTTGGGTGTCATCGTACTTTGTGGATCACCTCCAATAATTTTAATGCGAATGCCGGTAAAGTTAACACATTTTAATAAGCGTTAAACCGGCGCCGGTTTTGCACAATAGGTGAAGAGAGTTTTTATCGCGGATTTAAGGTCTATAACACGGGTAAGGCCGGTTTCGGGTTCTTGCGCCGGATTTTCCACAGCGCTTTTATCGGCAGCCGGAC